>JAYVLL010000026.1:0-5564 GCA_043759495.1 Candidatus Altimarinota bacterium | reverse complement strand
GCACCCTCAGTTCGAGTGAGCTCCTGAAATATCGTCGGAGCATCTGAGTGATCTTCCAGGACTTCAAGCTCCTGAGAAAAAAAACCGTCAAAGAAAATGTTGCCTTTGCGATGGAAGTCTGTGGCTATAGTGACGCTGTTATAGCGAAAAGAATACCTGAAGTACTCTCTCAGGTATGACTCCTCCAGAAAAAAGATAAATTCATCGAAACGCTTTCTGGTGGGGAACTCCAGAGAACTGCGATCGCACGAGCACTTATCCATCATCCACATATCATCATAGGTGATGAACCCACAGGAAATCTCGATCCCGAGAATGCACGAGAGATCATACTCCTCCTCGAAAAACTCAATAAAGAAGGAAAAACGATCATCATCGCAACCCACGATGACCGACTGGTCAATACTCTGCAACGGAGAGTGATCACCTTTCGAGATGGTCAGCTCGAACGCGATGAGAATCCATGAACCTTTCGTATTTAATATGCTCATACAGGACGAATCCCTCTCGCGAAAATTTATTACCAAATGAGCTTGGCTCTATTTTTTCGTGCTCCTCTCGGCACCGATCGGATATATTATCCGCATCATCCTCACGGGGAGTCTCACGCCTGGTGAAGTGGGTATAATATTTGGAACCATATCGTTTCTCGGGCTCCTCTGAACGTATACGGACTTCTGACTCACTGAGAGTCTGAATTACTTCCTTCCAAAATATATCATCAAAAGCGACTATGCTCGCGTCAAATACCTCCTCCGAATCACGCTCTTTGTCCAGCTCATTACGAGCACGATCGTCAGTATTGGTCTATACTTCTGAGCCTCTTTTCTCGCGGATCATTATTTCCACTCATCAGAAGCACGCTGAGTGATCGAGATCCTCTCACTCTTCTTCATCGGGAGCCATATCTTGAATGTGATCAATACATTTCTGAATGCCATACAAAATGTAAAACTCCAGAAAATACTCGACTTTTTCCGAATGATCGTGACCCTCGCGTCTGCCGCTATCATACTCTTTTCCTGAACAGGATCACTCCATATGTATGCGTGGATCTGGATTATCTGAATATATGCGGCGCTCATCCTGGGTATTTTTCTATTTTATAGGAGTTATTATCGAATATATTTCCTGATCCCCTCAGAGAAGGATCTTGTCCTTCGAAAGGAACTCTATCGGTACTCACTCGGAACGCTCTTCTCATCGAATGTCGCGATCGTGCTCCATCAGGTCGATATGCAGTTTATTACCTATTTTCTCTGAGTCAGTGATACTGGGATATACGCCATATACCTCTCGTTGATCGGTATTCCATTTATCTTTCTCGGGCCGATTATCGGATTTCTCTTTCCAGTCATATCTGAGATGGGGTGACGAGGAGATAAGCAAAAAATACAATCCATCTATACGATATTCTCGACACACCTCTCAGTTATCATCGGATGGATGGGGGCTCTATTTCTCGTCGCTGGAAAAGAGATAGCCTGATTGCTCTTTGGGCCAGCATTTCTCCCTTCATGAATCGCGCTCTACTATATTGCTCCATTTCTGATATTTAACGTCTTGTTCCAGATACACTTTCAGATACTCTGATGACTCGGATGTGTCCGAAAGCGTATCACCATACTCCTCTATGCAGTCGGGGTCAGTATCGTCCTCAGCCTGATCTGTATTCTCGGCTACAAATATGGATATCTCGGCTTCCCGAGTGGATCAGCTGCTGCATCTTTTGCCGTTGGCGCCTCTTGGATACTCCTCTGGTTTCTCAGTTACCGTGCTGTGAGAGAATATACGCTCTGATTCGATTGGTATTATTTCTGAAAAAATATCATTTGCATCTGCCTCTTTATTCTCGGATGGCTTGTACTCAAGCAGTGAATCTTTCTCGATTCTGGCAATACTGGAAGACTCTCCTATCTGCCGATAATTTGATTTGCCTTATTCTCTTGTTTCGCTATATTTCTTATACTTAATTTGAGAAACATTCGTGAATTTATCACGACGATTCAACAGGTCAGGAAGGGCAATTTATAACTCACTTATTTGTATCTATGGTTCACCTTATTGTCGCTGGAGCAGGATTTATCCTCTGGGCCATCACCGTCATACTGTTCTATTATTCGAACTGGTATAGTGGTGTCACACATATCGAGAATGCGAGGGGATTCTCTGGATATCTGATATTTCTCTGAATTCTCTATATCGCCTATAAGGCGTATACGATCTACGTGAGTCCGAAGAAAGAGCTTCGTTTCGGACTCTTTTCCATTCTCGGATTTTTTCTCCTCCATCTCCTGATCATCTGCTGATTCTATTCGAGTACTTCTGAAGTGCTCCAGAGTCCATTTATGAATGGCGCCAATGCTTCGAGTATCATCCTCTTCACCCATATCATCTCGCTCCTCCTCTATCCTGCCCTCCTCGTCCTCTTGGCGCGGAGCATCGGTTTCACACTGCTCCATATCATCCCAGCACTTCACTGGAAAGGTGAAGACATGAGGGTGAGAGTACCGGCTGAGATCAGTCTCTGATTCCTCGTATTCAGTACACTCCTCTATGGCATATCGTACTTTTTTGGATTTTTCATGAGCTCTCTGATAGCGACGCTGATCCTCTCACTCATGATCGGTGCTCTCGGGCTCAAGGAAACATTCCATGATATCATGAAACGACGTGTATCTATCGATAATCACCAGAGCACATGATCATTTCTCGAGGGTTTGAATCTGAAACTGATCTCTCTAGAATTTGGGATGTTTTTTCTGAGCTTTGTCCTCTCAGTTTCTCTCATCAATGCCCTCAGACCCATGCCGATCGGCTGGGATGATCTCGGAGTCTATATGAACTTCCCGAAGATAATCGCGAGCTCACATGAGCTCCTAGTAGGAGGATGACTCTATGTCTGGCAACTCCTCACAGCGACTGGATTTCTCTTCTCGTATAATGCCGCCCAGGCTTTCTATGTGAATCAACTCGGAGGCATCCTCTCTATATTCGCGATCATATCGGTCCTCTCGTATATATTCGAAGAGAAGGAGAAAAAATCACTCCTCTCACTGCCCGTGCTCCTCGCAGCCGTATATTATGCTATCCCGATGACGGTATTCCAGCAGGCAAAAGATATGAAGCTCGATCCGGCACTGATGTTCTTTAGCGTGAGTGCATTCTGAGTACTCTACTCGCTCTGGAAGAGTGAGTCGAAGAATATACAGACAGGATACTTACTTCTCGGACTCGCGGGACTCCTGACGGGATTCGCCTTCGGTGTGAAGGTCACGACCCTCATGCTCCTCCTCGGAGGATTCTGACTCATCGCCTATCGATACCTCTCACTGAGTGGGTATCTCGGTTTTTTCTTCATATTTATCGCGGTTTTTACGCAATTCTGACTCTGGGCAAGACTCAATGTCACGATTACAACTGATCCGAAGATCGTTTTTCAAATTGCTTTATTTTCATGAATATTTGGACTCATATGAATTATTTCTTGAGCAATACTTCGCAAGGATAATTTCGTGACTCTCTATCGATGGGCACTCTCGAGCATTATCTTTCTTCTTGGATTCTGACTTGCACTCACCCCTTGGATTGCGAAGAACTATTCTGAAGCGAGAACTATCAGCATAGGGAGTCTCCTCGGCGGATCTGGCGGTACGACCGTATACGACTACACGCAGTTCCACACGAAGAAAGAGCTCGATGCCATCCTCGCGAAAACTGGTAATGCGATGACATCGAGTGGGCAGACAGAGAATGAGGATCTCGGGAGGTACTTCGGCTATGATACAGGGATCAATAACTATCTGAAGCTCCCTGCGAATCTCACCTTCCAGAAGAACCAAGGAGGAGAATTTACAGAGATCTCCTATATATTTCTTGCCCTCGTTCCTGGACTCCTCCTCTTCGTACGATCGAGGAAGTTTCTCTTTCCTCTCTTTTCAGCATGACTCCTCATTCTGATGATGTTCTACTACTTCATCCCGTGAACGAGCAAGATGATCACGGGGTATTTTGATCTCATCAGCTTGAAAAATGGACTCTGATATGCGGTCATGCTCGCCATGAATCTCATTTTTCTCATCATCGCACACTTCACGATCGATAATTCAGTAACGTGAAAAAAACTCAAGGATATTCTCATGTTCATGGGGATCTATGGATTCATCTATGTGATCAGTGCATTCTGAATCGTCTGGTATGGTATCGTTATCTATTTCGGATTCTTCATCATACTCGGACTCTCGGCACATATGTTCGAGTCGTATTCTCGATCAGATGAGCTCGATGATGACCTCATGAGTGTGAAGATCACTCTGTCTGCGATCCTCTTTATCCTCATCGCGGCCTATTTTCTCCGTTCTGTTTTTCCTCATACTTGGACCAATCTCCGATCAGCATACTACAATGAGTACAAGTACAATATCCTCACTCAGGATGAAGCGATATTTGCCTATCGTTCTGACTATATCATACCTATTGCCACCCTGAATCTCGTCTCACCACAGCGGGTCATAGACGAGATCGTGAAGCTCCCACTCTCGAGTGAGATACAGAAATTTTTCTCAGCGAATGCTGCGAGACTCACGATCGCCGATATCCATGGGCTCATCATCAAACTGAGAGAACAAAAATCTCCACAGCTCAAAAAAGATGCAAAAACAATAGGCAATGTCCTCTATTCGAATATCCTCTATCCGAAAGATGCGGACGCCAATACTGGTGGTATCTATCGTATCGGGACATTTATGACCTATCTCATCGATAATAATCGAAAGCGATACTTCGATGATAGTCTCGTGAGTATATTTGGCACCTATATGTATACCCCTTCTCCTGAGGAGACGATAGAACGGATGAAAAAAATGTGACTCAAATACCTCCTCGTCGACCTCAATGCCGCTACCATCGATCGAGATCCTCGACATGACCTCACGGATAGATTCGAGAAACTCCTCCTCACCATGCGAGCGCGGAATCTCCGCCTCGTGAATACGGATAATCGATGTCTCGATCTCGCGATCGATGAGTACCATGCGGGCAAACTCCAAGAGCGAGATGCATTCATCGATATAGCAGGTACCAACTACGAATCCTATCGTACAGGTGCGACCATCGGAAGGAGTCAGAAGCTCTACAACTGTCATAACTATATCATCACGAAGCTCAACGGCAGTGGCACACTCTCTCCTGATCTCGAGAGCCTGAAGCAATCGATCATGTCGAATAATATCCAGAATAGTCCTGAGAAGATCGGGCAACTCCTCTCGAGTTATGCTGGACAGAGCTGGTTCGCTCTCTTCGAGATCACGGATCTGCCTACTGGAACCACTCTTCCTGAAGAGAAAACTCTCGATATACAGAATCCTAGCTCTTCGTGATCAGAGAGTGCGAATAATGCCAGTAGATAGTATCCTCTAAGAAAAGTAGAAAATAGCAGTAAATGTTTTTTGCGGAAATAGAATCTTTCTGATATAATAGGAATCTAATCTGATTTTAGAGAATGTTTTTTACTAATACAAGAAGAATACATGGAATTATCTCCATCATAAGAGGAGTTGATAACG
>JAYVLL010000025.1:0-5547 GCA_043759495.1 Candidatus Altimarinota bacterium | reverse complement strand
TCTATCCTCGGGATTGGCATCAATATCATGGTACTCGGATGACTCACGATCGCTATCGGAGAACTCGTGGATGATGCGATCGTCGATATGGAGAATATTTTTAGACGACTTCGCCTCAATGCTCTCCTCCCGAAGGAATGACAAATTCACCCACTCAAGGTGATCTATGAGGCCTCGAAAGAAGTCAGAGGCAGTGTCGTCTATGCGACAGTCCTCCAACTCATCGTATTCATTCCATTTCTCATGCTCCCCGGGATCGACGGGAAGATCCTCGCTCCGATCGGTATAGCGTATATGATCTCTATGATCATGTCGCTCCTCACTGCTGTGACACTTGTTCCTGTTATCTGTAGTTATCTCCTCCCAGCATGGATCGAGAAGCGTCATGGACATATCGAAGAAGATACTTGGTTTACATATAGACTCAAGACTCTTGCAAAAAAACCGATTCTCTGGAGTCTGAGAAATCCCAAACTTGCTCTTCTCATAGCACTTATCTCGATTCCATTTACCATATTCGGATATATGATGGCATGACAGGAGTGACTCCCAGCGTTCAATGAATCGAGTTATACTATCTCCATCACGGCAAAACCCTGAAGCTCTCTCGAATACACTATCAACTTAGCAAAAGAATTCAGTGAACGCCTCATGAAAATCGAGTGAATCCGTAGAACCGGAACGATACTCTGACGAGCGGATACTGACCCACACGCTCAGTGATCGAACAATGCTGAAATAGAAATTGCACTTCTAGAAGATATAACCAATGAGGATAAGGACAGGATATACCAAGAAATCAATACGATTATCACTGAGTACAAGAAAGTCGCTGTCATCGGTATCGGTCAGCCGATCACTCATCGAGTCGAGGAGATTATCTCAGGAATCCGTGCTCCACTGGTGATAAAGATTTTTGGGCCTGATCTCGATGAGCTCGAGCGCATCGGAAAAGAAATACTCGAAGTGACCAATACCGTCGAATGAACACTGAATGTGAGCCTCGAACCTCAGACAAAAGTTCCGAGTATCGATATCAGTCCCAATACTTCGACTCTCATCTCTCAGAATATCAGCTATGCCGAAGTGAAGTCTATACTTGATGTGTGAATCTGAGGAAAAGAAGTTGCCAGAGTGATCGACGGACAAAACTCCTATCCTGTAATTCTCAAGTTTCCATGAAACTGGACCAATGGAGTAGAAGCAATTAGAAGTATCCCACTTTCACTCTCTCCTGAGAGGAGTATATTTGTCGGAAATGTCGCCAATGTATCCCTCTCGAAAGCTCGCAATATCATCAATCATGAGAATTCTGAGCGTCGTATAGTCATCTCTGGATATACTCAAGATCGCTCCATAGTATCAGTTGTAGATGATATAAAATCCAAAGTCAGCACTCTCACTATTCCGAAAGAATATAGAGTATCCTATGAGTGACTCTACGCGGCTCAGAAAGAATCGTCACGACTTCTCACTCTGATTTCTATCGGGGTTCTTTTGACACTTTTTGCAGTTCTCTATTGGCATTTTGGGAGTATTGTCCTCGTGCTTCAGATATTTCTCGGGATTATCACGGGATGGTTCGGAGGGATGATCGGAGTCTGGCTCACTGGGGGGGTCATGTCTACCGCTCACCTCGTAGGATTCATCGCTCTGATGGGGATAGTATCGAGAAATGGTATCATGCTCATAGATCATTATAAGCATCTCTGTCTCGAAGAATGACTCCCATTCGATAAAAATACGATTCTCAGATGATCCCTCGAGCGCATCGTTCCTGTATCGATGACCGCACTCTCAGCGATTCTCGGCCTCCTTCCACTGGTTCTCGGGGCGTGAGATGCAGGGAAAGAAATGCTCTCGCCGATTGCTACCGTGATATTCTGGGGCCTCCTCGTTTCTACCCTTATAGAACTCCTTCTTCGTCCGGGTATTTTCTATATATACTACCGTGAGGGATTCGCTCATAAAGTAGATAAAAATACCTATATCGTCGAATAGTTTATACTTTCACTTTCCCCACTATGGATCCATAATTTTCCTATCCAAATTCGTTTCACCTTATTCCTTATCTTCTCACTCTATTCACACTATGCAAACTCCTATTATTATCGGACTTCTTATCCTCTCGACGCTCACTTTCGCAAGCTGTAGTGATACAAAAACAAATACTCAAACGCCAATATCTACACCAGTCGCGACGACTCCTACAAAAACTCCAGATACTCTGGTTGGTATGGATCATGGGAGCATGGATATGAGTACCATGACGGGTGAGATGGCTCATATGGGTGCTGCTTCTGAGGAAGAATTCATCGTCAATATGCTCCCTCACCATCAGGAGGCTATCGATACAGCGAAGATCATCATCGCAACAACAGAAAATGCTGAACTCAAACAAATAGCTCAGGCGATTATAGATGATCAATCAACAGAAATTATTACGATGAGATGATGGCTCGCAAATTGGTATCCAAATACTACCCTGAAGACAGAATATATGTCGATGATGCGAGATCTCACGAAGCTCTCGGTCCATGAGCGAGATGATGCGTTTATGGATGATATGATCAAGCACCATGAGTGAGCGGTACATATGGCAGAAGAAGTCCTTGGGGTATCTCAGCGACCTGAAATTGTAAAGATGGCGAATGATATTATCCGTACACAGAATGCCGAAATCGCAACATTTAAAAAAATTCTCGGTAATCACTAATTTTTAACTTATTTTTTATGAATCAAAAAGAATGTTGTCACATCGAGAAAAAGAACTCGCTCACACCTCTCTATATCCTCCTCGGAGGTATAGTGGGAGTGAGTCTGATTTTGACTTATCTTTTTCAGTCAAATACTTTCATGATGTATCTTATGGGTGTATGGTTTCTTGCATTTGGACTTTTGAAACTCTATGATCTTGGTGGTTTTGCTCGGAATTTTTCCCAGTATGATATACTCGCCAAAAAATGGACAAGCTATGGATATATATTTCCATGTATAGAAATATGAATCGGGTTGATCTATATCTTCAATACGAAGATGATTCTGATCACAGAGGTGAACATCATCGCACTCACCATATCTCTCCTTGGGATGATCAGTGCATATCAGATCATCACATCTGGAAAAGTCATGGAATGTGCCTGTATGGGTACGTACTGGAAACTCCCGATGACGAAAGTAACGCTCATCGAAAATCTCGCTATGTTTCTCATGGTACTCTCGATGATGCTCACTCCCCTGCTGACCAGTGATGCTACACTATGAGAACACTGTCGGCTCATGCCAGAAATGTCGGGGTGCGAGGGATATAGATAGTGTATAGACCTACTCACTATAGACTCCATATCGGAGCGCATCATAGTATTTACTCGTATCTTCCCGATATTCGATCGATTGCACACTATTTCACTTTCTCGCCTCCGTATTGACTCGGAGTATCGGCAGAGTGAATGGTGTATCCGTCGTGACATGCAGCGACAGAGCGGGATTGCCTGTATTGTAGAGGAGGATATAGGGATTCCTGTATCCAGTATTTCTGAGAAAATCTCGTACTAACAGAGCTGTATCATAGGTATATGCGACACTCTCTCATCCGAGAGCATCAGCATATATGCCCGTACAGTTCCCGAGTGGATCGACGGCAGTAGATGGTCACTGATTCCCATCCGTATCATAGCAATCTACGCTCTGGATTCTCATGATTCAAAGTGTGGTATTCTGATCGATAACTCCCGTTCATGCGATACTCGTATTCTCTGATCCACTGAGCGCGATGATACTCCAGGAGAGTGTATCGAGAGGAGTTCCGTCTCACTGTATCTGGAGGGATGCTATTTTTTGTCGTGCATCACTATATCTCGGATCGAGTGAAGTGATCGATCCTGGAAGTGCTACGCCTGTCCCGATAAAGAGCGGGAGGATGAGGTGTGATCATCAGGAGAGCGTGAAAATCTGATCTCTGGACTGAGACCCTATCGTGTACTGTATCTTGGTATTCATCGTTCTCATAGTCGATCCTGAGAAGAGTGCGCTATCTGCATCCACCGAACTCATGGCATCCTGGAATCCATCTGGATGATTTCTGATTTTCAGCATCGCATATTCGAATGCTCCGTCTGCCTGTGCATAGGCAAAAATCGTATCATACTGGATACGTGAGAGCTTCATCTCATTGAGATAGATGCTCGCGAGACTCGTCACGATGATGAGCAATATCCCGATCGTTCAGAGTGCGATAAGGATAGTGAATCATGATCGAGATGTGTGTAGGCTAGTGATAGATCGCATTTAGTTCTGTGTAAAAAATCGTTGGCTGATCGTCGTCTGGACATGGAGACGAGTCCCATCTACGAGTGCTGGTGGGATGCCGATACGTGGCATGAGAGCGAGGGTGAATACGAGGGTGACTTTCTTCTCCGTATGGATACCGTCTCAGGATATGTAGAATCGGAGATCTTCGACCTTCACTCGTTTTTTTCTCTCATCAGGGATGGAACTATCCACGAGATTGAAGGCATCTGTGAATACAGGTGCGAGTACTCATCATCCTATGGAAGCCGGCATGACATAGAGTCCACAGTGCTGATTCTTCTCTTGCTTATCGAGAGGCGTACATCGAGAGAGGATCCCTGAGATATATTTTCCATAGAGATAGGTTTTCTCGACCGTTCACTCATTTCCGATAGTGAGTACCTCACCGCCATCACGATATGTCGGATGGTTCCATGTATCATTGGCGACTGTATGATCATCATATCGAGAGTATTTCGAGCTGATACCGAGAGTACGAACATCATCAGCGATCCTCTCTGTGATCTCACGGGCAGATTCTGAGAGATAGCGAGTATGACGCAACTTCTCACCGAGATACGTGGTCTGTATATAGAGAGATGTGATCGATATCATCATCAGTGAAAATATCGTGATCGAGACGATCATCTCTATCATCGTAAATCCAGATGTGCGATTGAGGACTATCATAGAGTATTATTTCCAGTCAGTGATAAGGGTTTTTAGATCGTATTCATCGTATCATCGTCACTGTACTATGACTCTCGCATCGAGGATATATCATTGGCTTTTCCCATCTTTTTCGACTCTTCCGATACCCGCTATATCGAGAGGAGCTATAGAGATATATGAGGCAAAAGACGTTCCTGTAGCAGTTGGTGTATGTGTGAATCTCCCATGATCATCGAGATAGAGTCGTGTCGCTCCATACCTTGATTCGAGTGTCGATCAGAGTGTGACACCGGAGAGTGTCACGGGGAGTCGAGTGATCGCACCATTATCCTGATTGATCTCGACTCATGAGGAGGAATAATTATTCTCCACGATGTAGTAACCATTCGACAGTCCTGTATTCGTCGAGCCGACGAATCGCGCACTCTCATAGGGGATAAAATTCCGCTTATTGCTGTTTCGGATATTTTTGATGAGTTCTATCTGCTCGCGCAAGAGATTGGCTGCGACGACTTCGTGACGAGAATAGAGTGAGTTGTTGATCGTCGTATGGAGCAGTGCGAGTATCCCTGACATCCCGATCGA
>JAYVLL010000024.1:0-2833 GCA_043759495.1 Candidatus Altimarinota bacterium | reverse complement strand
AAACTTTCATAGATTTTATCGGTATAGAAATCAATACCTCAGACCCAACATATCAAAAGATAAGAAAGTGGCTATGAGATACTAGAATGTATGCTCATGAAAGGACGATGATCGAAGATTTTACGAAGTGGTGGAACTCTATCTGATATGATTCAAGTATAGCGATGATTCCTCCTACTCGGCAACAAATGGCAACTGCCGAGTAAAACTCTCCTATGAGAGTTTTTATTTTGCATTTTCGATTTCGTGACTTTGCATTATACTGAGCGTCATGTTATTGACCAAGTCACTCCTCCATACGACTGATGCCTATATCAGGAAGCTCCATGATGTCGGGATCGAGACAGTGCGGGATTTTCTCTCGCTCTTTCCGCGTGGGATCGAGGATAAGAGTGATATGATCGAGGATTTCTCTCTGATAAATATTCGTGAAAAACAAGCGATCAAGTGTACGATCGAGCTCCTGACAGAGGAAAGCACGAGAAATAAGAAACTCCTCATCAAGGCAGTTCTCACCGATAAGAGCGGATTCCATGCGGAAGCCGTCTGGTGGAATCGTCGTATGATCCTGACACAGTATCATCCTGGCGATACGGTCATCATCTATGGACTCGCGAAGTACGAATACGGTCGACTCTCCTGGAATAGTGCTGATATCGAGCATTTCCGTGAGAAGCGTCGTGAAGTTGTCCCTGTCTATTCTGATGTGAACTATATTCCCGGCACATGGATCCGCGAGAAGATGTCTCTCCTCCGTGCACATATCACGGCATTCACTGATGATATCCCTGAGCCGATCCGTACGAAGAAATGACTCGGATCAAAATCCGTGAGTATTCGAAATATCCACTTCCCTGAATCGATCGAGGATTTCGAACGAGCAAAATGAGAGCTCGGTTATGGCGAACTCTTCCAGTTCCAGCTTCGTGGCATCGAGAAGAAGTATAGAGCTATAACAGAAAGTGAATGACTCGCACCCGCTATTCCCCTCGATATAGAACTCGTGAAGTCGATCATCGCTGATCTTCCATTTACCCTGACTGATAAGCAGAAGATCGTCCTCTTCCAGATACTGAAGGACATGGAACATCCCCATGCGATGGCACGACTCCTCCAGGGAGATGTAGGAACAGGCAAGACTGTCGTCGCACTGATCGCCGCGATACATGCGATGCTCACGAATCGAATGCAAAATGCAAAATGCAAAATGCAAAATTTCGGTACCGATAGTCTCACATCTTGAATCTTGAATCTTGAATCTTGAATTTGAATTCAAACTGCTATCATGGCTCCGACCGAGATCCTTGCTCGGCAGCACTTCGCAGGCAATGAAGCCTGGCTCATGAAGTGGGGAATCCGTGCCGATCTCCTCGTCGGGTCACTCACTTCACGGATGAAGGAAGATGCTCGAGCCCGACTCAAATCTGGTGAGACAGATATCATATTTGGTACACATGCCCTCATCCAAGACTCAGTCCAGTTCGCCCGTCTCGGATTCGTCGTCGTGGATGAACAACACCGATTCGGAGTCGAGCAGCGCAAGATCCTCGAGGAGTACTGCTCATGAATGAAAAATTCAAAATGAAAAATTCAAAATGATGACACGAATATTCTTGAATCTTGAATCTTGAATCTTGAATCAACTATCGTTCCTCATCGTCTGAACATGTCCGCGACTCCTATCCCTCGGACGCTTGCCCTGACGCTCTATGGGGATCAGGATGTGAGCATCCTCGATGAGTATCCTGCAGGACGCAAGCCGATCCATACGCGAGTCGTGAGGGAAGATCAGCGCATAGAAATGTACCGATTCATCGAGGAAGAAGTCCGTCAATGACGGCAAGTGTACTGGATTTCTCCGCTGGTCGATGGATCCAAAAAATGAAAGGTCTCACCAGTTTCTGAAGGATGGGGGTTCGGGGGTGACAATCGCCCCCAATGAGAGAATTGAGTATGATTACCAAAAAATCGAGTTGTCACCCCCGAGACCTTTGGTACTTTCGGTCACGAAAGTACGGAAATGGTTCTCTGAAAAAAAGAAACAAATGAAGATATCGCCTCCGCTGTCGAGATGCAGATCACCCTCTCTGTCATCTTCCCGAAGCTCACGATCGGACTCATCCATGGAAAGATGAGCGGGAAAGAGAAAGATCGAGTCATGCAGGAATTCTATGAGAATAAGATCCATATCCTCTCATCGACCTCTGTCGTCGAAGTTGGGGTCAATAATCCCAATGCCAGTATCATCTGTATCGAAGCTGCGGAGCGATTCTGACTCTCACAGCTCCATCAGTTCCGCGGTCGTGTCGGACGCGGTGATAATCAGTCGTATTGCTATCTCTTCACGACGAAAGAGTACAAGACGGACCGACTCAGAGCCATGGAACAGACGGGAGATGGATTCGAACTCGCAGAGATCGATCTCGATCTCAGATGACCAGGAGAAGTCTACGGAGTACGCCAATCAGGACTCCCAGATCTCCACTTCGCAGATATCACGGACTTCTGACTTGTATCTGAGATTCGTGCGGATATAGAGGAATGGATGAAAAATACTCCAAAATGAAGAATTCAAAATTAAAAATATCAGCATGTCCTCCCAACTCCTCACCACATACCTCAAGAACCTCAAAAAAATCTGACTCGAACGCAATATTCCAAATATTTCCGAGGCGAATGCGGAATATATCAAGCAGTTAATTCGTGCGAAAAAGCCGAAACATATCCTCGAGATTGGGACTGCGAATGGGTATTCGACACTCCAATTCGCCTCTATGCACCAAGAAAATTTTCAAAAACAAGAAGTTCGAGGAAGAGAAATTGTTTCGAAAGG
>JAYVLL010000023.1:0-6725 GCA_043759495.1 Candidatus Altimarinota bacterium | reverse complement strand
TCATATCTCATATCTCATATCTCATATCTCATATCTCATATCTCATATCTCATATCTCATATCTCATATCTCATATCTCATATCTCATATCTCAATTCTAAATTCTAACTTCTAACTTCTAACTATTAACTTCTAACTATTAACTTCTTATCTCTATGACTCATACACTCCCTACTCTCCCATATGCACTCGATGCACTCGCTCCATATATCTCGAAGGAGACACTCGAATATCACTATGGGAAACATCATCAGACCTACGTCGATAACCTGAATAAGCTCATCGTCGGAACCGAGTACGAATCTCTCTCACTCGAAGAGATTATCCAGAAGGCTCCCGCGGGAGGAGTATTCAATAGCGCTGCCCAGATCTGGAATCATACCTTCTACTTCGAAGCGCTCACCCCAGCAACAATGCCGACACTTTCTGAAGGATTTCTCACGAAAATCGTCGATAAGTGGGGAAGTATGGAAGGATTCCAGACTGCTTTCGCTGATCTCGCACTCAAGACATTTGGCTCTGGCTGGGCATGGCTCGTCGCTCATGAGGATGGATCTCTCGATCTCGTCTCGACGTCGAATGCAGCGACACCACTCACTGATACTACGCTCACCCCACTGCTCACCTGTGATGTCTGGGAACATGCCTACTATATCGACTACCGCAATGCTCGTGCGAAGTACCTCGAGAATTACTGGAGAGTGATGAACTGGGTGAAGGTCGAAGAACGATATTCTGCATAAAATAATCCGCCATGAGGCGGATTATTTTTTCTGTGGTTTCCACGGAGCACTCTCGTTATCGATCTCGGATCGTATATCGCTGATTCCTTCGAAAGCCTGCATGATCATGCGATGAGAGAGATTGTGATTGGCTTTCTCTTCGCGACGGAATTCCGCCATGTCTTCGCGTATAGCTGCAAAATTATTGTCAGTCTTATTATTGTGCACTTCTTGTCGTGCATTGAAAACCTCCTGTTTCGAATTGAAAGCCTCCTGTTTCGAATTGAAAACCTCCTGTTTCGAATTGAAAACCTCCTGTTTCGAATTGAAAACCTCCTGTTTCGAATTGAAAGCCTCTTGCTTGGTATTGAAGGTTTCCTGTTTGGTATTAAATGCCTCTTGCTTGGTAATAAAGCCAAGGAGGAGCTCATAGAGAGATTCGAGGGTGATATCTTTTTTCATAGAGTGAGATTATTACATACAAAGTATACGATAAACATATGTAATTTGCAAAACTTTTTGCATTGACATATTACTTTTTTCTCACAATTGAAAGAATCTCCGTGAGAAAGATCGTCACGATCGTTATAAATACCAGGAGTATGATCTTCCCCGTTGTCGGGAGGAATATCGCTGAAATGCCAAATACTGCCGTCAGTGAAAAAACAATCGTTCGGATCTGACTCTGCGTGAGTCCGAGTTCCATGAGTCGAAAGTGGAGGTGTGATGACTGATCTCATTTGAGTGGATTTTTCCCTCGCAGGATACGACTCGTCACGACATAGACGAGATCGATGAGGTAGATACCGAGGACGGATACGGCAGTAGCGATCTTCCCACCTGCGACAATTGCGAAGGTCGCGAGGAAAAATGCGAGCATAATCGTCCCAGAATCTCCCATGATCACCCGTCTCGATATATCTGCTCGTGTCAGGAAGTAGGTCGCCGGGATGATGATGGCGAGGAGCGTGAGGAGGAATTTCGAGTTCTCGACAGCAGCGAGAGAGGTATCTGTGAGATAGAGCTTCAGCGCGAGTCCTCAGAGAATGAGAAATGATATGAGTGCAAAACCTCATGTGAGACCAGGAACACCGTCTGAGAAATTCACACTGTTGAATACGAGCACATACCAGAATACCGTGAGCAAGAGCGGTATATAGTAGATCATGATGGAATCAGCTCCCCAGATAAATGAGAAATGATACTCATTCAGATCGATCACCCCACCGAAAATATTGCTGATATAGGAGATCTTGATGCTCGTAAGCCCGATCACGATGCCGACTCCTATCTGCATACAGAGACGAAATACTGGCGAGACTCGCATCGGACTCTTTCCGATCGTATCCAGATCATCGAAAAATGTGATCACCGCGAGGATCACCGCGAGTATGAGGATGATATAGAGCCTGTGTTCGAGTATCGGTGTGAAGTCAACGATCGTATAGAGAATCGGAATACACGTCACGAGTGTCAGGATGATCATGATACCAGCGCCGTAGGGAACTGGTGTACGACCTGATTCTGATCGGTATAGGTGCGGTCTATCGAGCCACTGATACCTCCGCAAGCCCCATGATACAGCCCTGAGGATCAGGGGTGAGAGTATACAAGAGATGATGAAGAGGATGATGATCTCGATGGAAAAGGACATAATTGGTGATAGTTGCTATATGGTAGGTGCTAGGTGGTAGTGGTAGCAGGTAGGATTTCTGTCATTCCTATGACAGCATCATTCCTATAACTCTATCTTCCTACTATTTCTTCGCTCGATCACGTTCTATCCGTTCCTCGATCTCATTTTTCTTATCGCGCATATAACTCGTGATGAATTCTTTCTTGAAAAAATAAAAATAGCCGATCATCCCGACGAAGAGGACAGTCATAACCGTTCCGAGATTTTCGAGGACAGACTTATAATTATCGATAAAAAACATCCCGAGCATATTGATACTCGCTGCCCAGATGACAGAGCCGATCATGTTATAGAGCCAGAAATTCCTCTCGAGCATCCCAGATCCACCAGCGATAAATGGGATAAACGAGCGAGTGAAGTTATGGAACTTCCCGAGGACGATATACCAGAATCCATTTTTCTCGATCTGTTTCGCGAGTATCCGTTCCTCAGTTTTCCCGACTCAGAACCAGTCACCGTATCGCTCGATCAGCTCGTGACCGTACCATTTCCCGATCCAGTAGCCGAGATAGTTCCCGATCATGGCACCGGCGATGGCAGCGAGGATCGTGAAGAGGAAATGATCCCGCGCCCAGAATCCCCCGACGAGGATCATCACATTCATCCCCGGGACTGCAGTTCCGATGATCGGTAGTGACTCGATACATGCCGAGAGAAATGCGACGAGATAGTTCCAGTTCCCGAGCCTCACGATGAGGTTACCAATCCAGGTGATCGCAGTCTCGACCCACTCAGGACGGACAAATGATATGATCAGCAGGGCAAACGTGAGGAGTGCGAGTGCGACCGCGAGAGATTTCGCGATAAATGAGAAGGTTTTCTTGAGCACGAGAAAGAGGATTATAATGCCTCTAGAGTATGGAAAACATTGAAAAATGCAAGAATTTAGTTTGTCGTGCAGCTTCTTAATATTGCAAGACCAACTAATGCGACTGCTCATCATTCAAGTATCAACATACCTGCTACTGTAAGTAGGCCGGTAGGGTTATTTTGAGCTAATTCCAAAATACCAACTATTGCCCTTGCTGTTGGTAATGTAAGATTTATCTCTAGTAGATAAATCATTTTTCTCAGATTTGTAACAGGAGTTTGAGGTGTATTTATTGACATGCAATAATAATATGTTTTTTTATTTTTTTTCAAATCTTTTTGACAAAATCTCAAAGATAAATATATTCGAATACATGAAAGTCATTTTCACTTCACTTCTCGTGCTCCTCCTTCTTCCGATTTCGGGAGGATTTTGAGCATAGCGTGCATCACAATACGTTTCTCATCCCTCCCGTAAAAAGGAGGGTTTTTATTTATTTTTTGTAAGATATGAATTCAAGCTCTTCACCATCAGATCAAATACGAATTATCGAAGCATCATTACCAACTGCATCCCATCAAACATCATGGAGAGTAGAGTATGATGAAGGAAGCTGAATAATCGTAGCAAGAGAAATGACTCGATTTTGAGTCAAAACGGTACTGCACTATTCGATTATAAGATAAGCTAAAAATAATATATGATAAGAGTGCAATACTCACCAGAGCGAGAGCTGATGCCATATTTTCAGAGATATGGATTTATGTATGATCCCACTCAGTGATGAAGCGGGATAACGAGCATGAATAAGCTCAGAAACTATAGTGAAGCCCTCGGAATTTGTAATATATCGAGACAACTTATAGTAGCAATATTGCATCACTCATGAGGGGTAGTTCTCGGTAATGCTGTGAATACGAATGGTCATAATACGACCGTCTGTTTTGTACATATAGAAAGATATCGACAAACAGTTTTTTGGGCACTACTTGCATGAGTTGTTCGGTGACATCTTACGCAGTTATGATTGGAATGATTCAGTTCTAATGTACAGCTACCAGTAGTTATGAATATGCCTAGAGCTACGCGAAGAATGACTTCTTACAGACAAATCTCTCATCCATCAGAGTGACAGTGAGTTTTAGATTTTTCTGAATAAAATCTCCCCAAACCTCTCCACTCCCGCATAATCTGCGAAAAATGAATACTCCCATTGGGGGTATTTTTCGAGAACTGTTTCTGCGATATCACGTTGGTCGAATCAGAATTCGAAGAGGCACCTCCACTGAGCAAACCCCCCTCCCCCCCTTATCAGGGGGGCTATATGGGAAAATTGTTCGAAGAGGCGTTCGTAGAGCTCGAAACCTGTCACTTCACCACCGAAGAGGGCGAGGTGTGGTTCATGATAAGTATCTGCGCTCATGTGCCCCCAGTCATCGTGCTTGATATAAGGGAGATTGGTGAGATAGAGAATATTAGAATTTTGGAATCTTGGAATGTTTGAGAGGAGATCTGAGATGATAAATTGCGCTTTCTTCTCAGGAAAATGAGTGCGAAAGTTTTTTTCTGCGATTTCGAGAGCAGCAGGAGAAATATCGAGAAATACCACTTCATCTGCGAGGTCGGCGACAGATGTTCCGATGATACCAGAACCACAACCGATATCGATAACGATGGTTCTCGGTTCTGAGTTCTCGGTTCTGAGTTCTGTGATGTTGGAAGCGTGGAGTGGGGGGATTGTGGATGTTTGTCATCCTGGAATGCTCGAAAGCCCCCATTCCAAGTGTGAGGAGCGGAGTCATAGGACTTCAGTCTCTGTGGATTCTGGAATGTTCGAAAGCCCCCCTTCCAAGTGTGAGGAGCGGAGCCATAGGACTTCAGTCTCTGTGGATTCTGGAATGTTCGAAAGCCCCCCTTCTAAGGGGGGTAGGGGGGTGATGTGACGATCCCTGTCTCGAGCCTCGAATATCACTGCCAGTTCATGTACCACTCATTCGGCTCGCATCATGATATCTGAGTTCGTATATCGTATGACTTGGAGTCAGTATTTCTCGAGTTCATCTGTCCTATCCTGATCATAGTCTATCGAGTCAACATGTGACTCTCCATCGAGTTCTATGACGATACCGAGATCACTCGAATAGAAGTCGACAATATAGGATAGAAGGGGTTTTTGTCTGGTGAATCTATAAGGTCTCAGCTGGTCTGATCGGAGTATATCATACCAGAATCTGTTCTCTACAGGATTTCCTGATTTCCTATTTTCTCGTGCATACTTGATGAGTGTTGGATCGTAGGGGATGGCTCTGCCTGAGTGAGCATACCATAGGTCTTTTTTGAGCGTCTTACCGAATACTGTACCCCCCTGATTCGCCACAGAATCAGGCGAATCTTCCCCCCTTGGAAGGTGGGCTATCCCGATCATTTCGCATGTTTGTAGTTCTCTGTCGGTATCGTTGGTCCGGGATCACTCACTCTGTATCTGACGCAGGAGCTGTCTCGCCCTACGGACGAGAGACTCAGTTTCCAGTCGTGGGATGAGAACATCAGGTGTCACGATGAATTCCCGACCAAAAAAAGTCACATGTCATGTGGTGTATTCGATAGGGTAGTCAGTTGGTCAGTTGGTCAGTTGGTCAGTTCGTGAGATGGGATTCTGAGGCATGAAGAGATGATTTTGATGATGTGTTATTTTTGTTCTGTAAAATTTTTTCATCAAAGGAATTCATGGATAATGCAGGGAAGACCCAATCCCATAAATGTGACAGCTCCAATGTTTGCTCACATGATAGGATCGTTATTATACGCCACTATTCAGCCGATAAGAGTACTATACATTCCTATGAGAACAAAGGATCAATACGGAAGGTCAACGACCTTTATGTGACTCTGATACACGCTTTCCCACATTTCTCATAGTATTCATGACACTAATTTCTGCGTATTTTGCAGACATTTTTGAATATTCTTAAAAGCGCTAAGGAATTCACTTCGATTGGGGATTCTCTCAGTAATGGCAAGACTCATAGGAAATAGAAGTTCTAGAGAATAAACTCGTGTCAGACATATCCACATAGAAACATCATTATGCGAACATCGCGAGCAGTCCACATACTCCGAGAATTCCGACGAGATAGTAGCCGACTCCGATGAGGACAAGGGGGAATGGCCGCTTCTCGAAGTACCAGTGACCAAGATCTTTGATGAGGACGAATCAGAGGTAGATCTTTACCATGATGAGCGTCTTTCCGATTCCACCAATATCTGAGAGAATTGAAGTAGGACGTCATATCCCACCATTTGTTCAAAAATTTGGATAATCAATCATAATATCCCCGAGGAGATTCCATATCACCATCACTGTATGGGTCACGACGAATCCCATGAATATCTGGAAGAGGATCATGACAGCGATTTGTGATCATTTCGGCATTTTGTCTTTCTCAGGCATCGGGAAATACCGAACCCAGATCTTCCCGATCGGAGTGATGGGATT
>JAYVLL010000022.1:0-3423 GCA_043759495.1 Candidatus Altimarinota bacterium | reverse complement strand
ACACTCCACATGCTCTCTCTCTTTCCTGAGAGCATCCGACCATATCTCGAGATGAGTATCATGAAACGAGCCCAAGACAAGGGGCTCTTTCAGTATTTTTTCCATAATCTCACTGACTGGACGGTGAAACATACCCGACGAGTCGATGATCGTCCTTACGGATGATGAGCTGGAACTATTCTCACCATAGAGCCGCTTGCCAATGCTATCCGTGAACTGATGGGAGAATATGGAGCTATGCAGATTATCTATTTCTCACCTCGGTGAATCCTCCATACGCAGCAATCAGCTGAGATATATGCTCAGTCGACCGATATAGAGTATATGATCATCTGCTGACATTATGAAGGGATCGATGCGCGGATATTCGAGCTCTTCGATATCCGAGAGATATCTATCGGAGACTATGTTCTCACGAGCTGAGAACTCGCGAGCCTCATATGGATCGATAGTGTCGTACGACTTATCCCTGGAGTGATCAGCGAATCCTCTCTCAGAGAAGAGTCATTTTCCCGAGCACTCTCAGGGAAGAGAGAATACCCGCAATACTCACGACCCGACCAGTTCGAATGACTCACAGTACCAGCTGTGCTCCTCTCAGGAGATCAGAAAAAGATAGAGTCATGGAACCATGATCATACGATCTAGTCCTATTCCTGTATACGGTATGTCTGTTCACCGATATCGAGTCGCTTATATCCGAGGAGCATCCGTACATCTCCCGACACATCACTATTACTATCGAGTATATCGAGGTAATTTTTGAGAGTGGTATTTTTAATAAGTCTGAAGCCTTCGATATCGATCGTCTGACTCGGGAGCTTGATCTCGATATTTCTCGAGTTATATTGGAGAAATATCTGTGAGATATTCTTATCATTGAGGAATGTGAGTGTCCAGGAGCATTCACTGTCAGTTCCATCGAGTTTTTTCACGGTTCAGAGAGCATTTCTCACAGTGATGAATTCACCATCAGGAATAAAAGATGATATATCAGCATTGGGGAAGAGTGATCTCAGTGCTTCGACTTTTTCATTATTCAGGAGGCTCGTCGATCCAGTATACACCTCAACTGGCTTGATGAATGATGCCACCTCGCCCTTTTCGAGATCCACCTTCGGGACACTCACTCCATCCTCCAGCTCAGTAGCAAAAGGGAGGTCGATATAGAGAGCATATTTTGCATTATAGGCTTCTGGATCGAGGAGATTCACCAGTGCCTTGAGTCGAAGTGTTGACTTCTGTATACGGATATAGACGTCATTATCATCTCCCGCTCCATCATAGGCAGCGATGATAGACTCATGTACATACGAGATCACTCCGTAGAGTCGGCTGATCTGTCGCATCAGATCAATATCGAGCTTGACCTTCACTCCATCGACATAGGAATTATTCAGATAGAGTGCCCCATTATCATCGACCATCAGTACCTGATAGAGAGAACGTACGATCAGTGTGAGCATCTTCTCATAGAATTGCGATGAGAAACTGAGAATCGTCTTCGATCGCTTCCCCGTATCCTCAAGTGAATTCATATACTTATTCCCCGCATAGAAAAATGTCGTCAGATAATTATAGGTCGACTTATTCATCAGGTATTCTCGTGAGAGGAGTCACTTATCTTGTATCTTATCGATGATATTATAGGCATAGAGAGCAATATCGAAAAAATCTTTATCATCGATTCATTTCTCATCTATCGTTGCTCGAAGAGTCGTAGCTGTCGGCTCATACGTATCGATCTTAAAGGTAGCCGTCTTGCTCATCTGGAGAAATAGATTTCCAGAGTAAATATCCGCGAGATTCTGGAATAATTGCGATTTACCGCCACTCTTCTCGATCCCGATCATCTTGGCAATATTCTCATAGGTTTCCTGATATCCAGCATCGATATCACTGATATTTCCATACAGTGCGAATCTCCCATCGAGCAGAAATTTTTCTATTGTTTTTTTCGCGGATGATGATTCGAGCTTGAGTTCTTTGGCATTCTGATAGATCTCTCAGATTCGACGCACGATTGCTTTTTTATCAGTTTTGGATCGTATGACTTGCGAGAGGAGATCCTTGAGTTCGAGGAGCATGATGTGATTTTTCTTCGAAGGATTGAAGAGCCAGTCAGAAGCCACAGTCCCATTCGTATTCGATCAGGCTCAGTATGATTTCAGGAGATCGACCGATTCTACTTGTTCATGGAATCGAGCTGAGAGTGTACGAAACAGTCACTTGGTCTCGAGTGGGAGTCGATAGTTGAAGAATGTATCCTTATCATCACCGGTATTGACTCGTGGATTCACGAATTCGAATATCTCATTCTCTCACTCCTGCAACGAGAGAATAGTACGAAATAAATCAGCTCCATTGAGAGCAGAATTTCGTTTTGGGTCAAAACGGATATAAGATCCCGGGAAGAGGATCATATTGGTCATCTCTTTTCACCCTGAGAGAAATGTCAGTCGTGCAACTCCATCGATGGCGTATATGACGACCTTTCCGTCAGCATCATTGCCGATGTAGAAACTTCCATTTGTGATCTGATCGAGCCTGAATGTTCCACTCTGTGACGTGAGAGAATAGGTCGAAAAGAGATCATACAGGGAGAGAATTCACTCTACATTGGCTACCTGGAGGTCTGTCTTCCCACTGAATGAGATCGGTGGAAGCGAGTTTCCTGACTGAGAAAGATACATGAACGATGAGAGTCGTCCGAGTTCACCAAAAACGATACTCTTATCTGGAATATTTTTTTTCGTACTCTCTATTGGTGTATATGATACTACAGATGTGCCTCATGATCCTGATGGTGTAGCGATATACCACCTATTTTCTTCTGTTACCTGTACTGTGTTCACATCAGGGTCAGCAAAGCTGAAAGATGATAAAAACATAAAAAAACACGCGAGTCCAGAAAGGATGATGAGAAGGGTCGTTGAGAGAATACGGTTCATGAGAGAACTCTATCACATATGCGCTTATTTTGCAAATATCTCAGGGAAACAATCATGAAGAAAAGTGGATTCAAATTGTCGATACAATATCGGGGAATTTTGATACAGGAGTGCTATTTCGCGATTATTGTCGATACTATTCTGCGTCAGATTCACACTCCCTACAAAAATATTTTTTCCATCAACGAGAAGTGCCTTGATATGGATGTATGGCTTTTTCACAGAAACAATGGGAAAACTATATCCAGAAACGTCATCATCTCCAGTATTATCTGCTTTACAGACCTTCACATCGATGCCAGAACGATATTTCTCCTCGAGAAGATCGAGAAGTGCAACGTCCGATACAGATTGTACATACACATAGAGTGAGTGTCGTGTTCACTGTATTATTTCTTCCAGTCTCTTCCGCATATTGATCGGGCTGATTGCGATGTTCGATGGTATTCCTCCTGGGAAGATGGGATATGAT
>JAYVLL010000021.1:0-3649 GCA_043759495.1 Candidatus Altimarinota bacterium | reverse complement strand
AAAGTCCGCGAGGCTTTCGCAAGAGAATATTGAGCAAATTGGTTCAAAGATGCACCTAGAGAAGAAATATTACAAGCTATGACTCCGCCTGTCATCTATGCTCGAGCACTTTCTCAGCTCAACTGATGGTATTCAGAAGGTGAGAAAGAAATCAACATGCGATCAATAAGTCATCTTTCTGGTTGAAGTTTTAAATCGAAGTTCCTTGATGCCGCTCTTGCTCCACATGGACTCTCAGCACGGCTTGATAACCTCTACGAAATTCCAGAAATTACAAGTAAAGCTGTAGAATGGCTCACTCAGCCTTTTGCGAGCATGGAATTAGCAAGAATGTACAATAAAAATCTAGTAGATTGAGTTCAAATGAGTCTACAAGAGCTTTATAAAACTTGGTGTGACTGACAACGAAAATTTATAATTGTTCGTACTCAGGATGAAGTAGATACTGCTATTAGAAGATTTGGTGATTTTAGTATCTGAGCCAGATTAGCAGGACGAGTTATCGCAACGCCGAAATGACAATCTCCTCATCTCGATATTACTGCACGATTCCAGAACGGATCAAATGATCAAAAATTCAAGCTCGCTGCATAAACTCAAATATTTTCTAACTTTTCGATTCTTTATGTCATCCTCAGCTCCTTCATTTTTCGACATCCCCACTCCCAAGATTTCTCTCCGCAATAGAATCAATGCACTTCGAGAATGAGCGAAACTTCCGATTATCGAAGTACGAGTCGGAAGTGATTCTGATCTCCCAAAGATCAGGAAGATTCTCGAATGACTCAGGGAATATCCTCTGCTCGTGAGGATAGCATCTGCCCATAGGACTCCCGAAGCTATGGCAGAACTCGCACGAGCATTTCCGAATGTGCTCGAGTCACTTGAAAGTGATAATACTTTCAAAAATGTCACTCCTGAAGTAATAGCAGTTGCTGGGAGGCTCCAAGTAGTTATCTGTATCGCGGCTGCTGGTGGATCTGCTCATATAGCGGGGATGACCGCATCTGAGACGGAGATCCCAGTTCTCGCATTTCCTGTACCAAGTAG
The DNA here is from genome assembly GCA_043759495.1 of Candidatus Altimarinota bacterium. Lineage (GTDB taxonomy): Bacteria > Patescibacteriota > Gracilibacteria > BD1-5 > UBA2023 > STC-74. Next base: position 2,599 of record JAYVLL010000021.1, on the reverse strand, counting down.
TACAAACGGACAGTGAGAATCTGATCCTTCGATGCGACATATGCCACCAGGGATACCAAATGGAGTCTCTGCATTCGAGGCAGTACTCGTAGATCAAGCAAAGGCGATATATGATAGAACAAGCGAATCATGACAGAAAATTTATATCCCAGAATCTACTTCCATCAGTCCAGAGATACAGGATCTCATCACGAGAATCTGACTTGAGGTAATTCATACTCTCGAACAAGCTGAAATCGGTATATTTCCTCATCCTATTAGTAGCTCTGTGATTGCATACGAAAATCGAAATCGTGAAGATGTAGCAACATGAGTACTTATGTCCACACAAGATCTCTGAACGAAAATATCAATCACCAATCCTACACTTGATGGTCCGATAGATACTGATGATCGTACTCTAGACGCTGCTCTCAGGAAATGAATCACAGATCTCAACCTTTTCACTACTCCATGACTCTCGATGTGAGCATCTGTCTCATGAAAAACAAATCTCACAAATGCGCTCCTCTTCGCCGCGAAGATCATAGCAATCCATAATGAGAAGGTACGTGCGGCACTTGCGGGATATCGCCATGATCTCGCTCATGCTCCTGGGTGCGTACGAAGCCTGGATGTAGGTCTTGCAGAATCACAACTTCAATAATATTTTTTCTAACTTTTCTTTTTATGTCTCTTAGTATTGTCAACCAGGATGGTATACCATTTGAACAAGATTGACTTCAAGCAGCCTGAGATCTCACTGGATCTTCTGCTTCAGGGAAGACCAAAATGCTTTTTCCTCATGGAGAAAATCTCCAAGTATGGCATATGCCTATCCTGACAGCTCACGATACTCCAGAGTGGACTACGTACGCACCAGGAAAGGGAACCATTAGCGCCTATTCTACGGCAGTACTCTTCAAACTTATCGAAGAAGCTGGAGTACCAACGAGTCATCTCGGTATCCTCAATTCAGAAAACACTCTTGATCGAAATCTTGATATGCTCCCTTTCGAAGTAATATGGAGATATATCAATACAAAATGATCGACCTATGACAAGATGCATCCATGAAAAGTAGCTGATGGTGCAAGGTTCGATGAACTGCAACTCGAGATCGATATGAAATGGTCAGTCATGGTAGCATGAAGTGATGAGCCAATTCACGATCCAAGAATCATGGTTGATGAGGAAGGGAAACCTATGCTCCGTGGTGATGGTATGCCACGACTCGTAAAGAAAACAGAAGGGTGATGAGAACTCGAATATCTCCATTTTGTAAGACCAAACCAAAAAAATGTACCAGTAGATACGGGTGATGTAAGGAAAGCAATGTGACTTCTGAGTCAGCACCTTCAGACAATCTATCGGCATACTCGTACTATACAGAAGGTAACAAAAGACGCCTATGCAGAAATCGGACTCGCAAATGCCGATGGAAAAGTAGAATTCGGTATCGATAAGGATGGCAACCTCAGACTCGGTGATGTCCTCGATCTTGACTCGATGAGACTTCTCATACCGAGAGAGGTACAATTTTTTGATGATAAAATCCTCTCTCTGTCTGATCCTCTGTGAAAAGCTATCGCAGCACTCATCGGTGAATGAAGAACTATCGATGAAATTAGAAAAATCCTTAAATGGTACCACTCAAGTAAGCAACTTTTTCGCGATCCGAAAATTTCAGGTCTCTTAAATGATGGAGAGCGAGCAGCATGGGTTATGAAGACATCGTATATTCCTACGGCAGAGGCGCTTTCAATCAGATTTGGTCAAGAAGTTGGATACTGGCTCCAATATGACTCATCCAAACCCGATATGAATCCAATGGGATATGTTCCATCTCGAAGTACACATTTCACTGCTCCTGTGAGGACAAAGGGAGATTTCGATCATATGGTGTCTAGTTTTGAGGCTCTCAAAACCACTATGGAAGTCACAGATGAGGCAGAAATAGAACAAAGGATAATCTCGTTTACAGTAACCTCGGAAACTCCTCGTCAAGATGATCCACATATGTCATGAGCTGAGAGTATAAGAAATGTGACAGTGGACTCAAACACCCGAAAAACTGCCCTCTTCCTCCTCTGGCTCTGTGATGAGCTCGGTACAGATGAGTTTACCGTAGATAATACTATTCTCGAATATGTACTTAGATATTTTGGAAAGGCTTTTTGTGACAAGGTGCAAAAACCTGAGGAAACATGACATCTAAATCTAAAGTCTCTCCTTACTCATTGAACTCGATTCAAGATTATTCGTTGATCTTAAGGAATCTTCCCGATTTCTCCCGACACCTATGACTACCAAAGCTCCTGATTCATCCATACAGCCAATCATACAAAGAGCTCAAAGACTCCAAGAAAGCAAGATGAGCCTTTTCGTGACTCCAGCTGAACTATGAGATACGCCTTCACAAGAATTAATCGAATTGCTCAGACAGAGAATGAAGGAACTCTGATTCATTCTCGTTTCGACCCGTTGATCCTGTTATGAATTCTACAGATGAGGAATATTCGCATACTATCGCGATATGATCAGATATATACTCAGATGACCTACTGGATTAGAGTTCTAGGCTCTCTCTCCACTATCACTCTCCCAACTCGATCGATAT
>JAYVLL010000020.1:0-6204 GCA_043759495.1 Candidatus Altimarinota bacterium | reverse complement strand
GAGTACTCGGGAATATGAGATGTTTCAGGGTGCTCCCGAGTATGTCGAGTGTCATATAGGAGAGCGCGTAGGTCTCGTGTATGGATTTCGTGAATGATTCGAAGATCCCATATCCTACATGATATGCAGTATTGATATGGAGGTCGTTATATCCGATACGCATTCCTATCTTCTGATTTTCTGGTTGGACTGAGAGCTCTCTCACGCCGCCAGTTCCCGATACGCTCAGTACAAATACTCTCCCTCATCGAATCACATCTATCAATTGCTCAGGTGTCTGTAATATATCTCCATTAACCCTCAATGCTCTATCTCCAGGGAGGATTCATGATGACTGGGCAATACTTCCAGAGAGTGGAGTCAGTACGATTCCACTATGAGCAAGGTATCATTCACGCAGGGCAATCTCTGGAGCGGGGAGAAATATCGATCCATAGTCCTTCTCTGTGAGAAAATTCGGAGCAATCGGCGTTGTCCCATAGGAGAATGCCACTGTGAATATCATAATCGCGAGGAGAAAATTCGCCGTCACTCCAGCAATCAGTACCAGGGAGCGAGCCCACCATGGTTTCTGAGAAAATGCATCAGGATCCAGTGACTCGATACTCATAGGATCCTCTCACTTGATCCGGACAAATCCTCCGATAGGAAGGAGATTCATCGTATACTCAGTCCCTTTCTGATCTCGGAAGAGTCGAAAGACTTTTGGCGGTATACCAAATCAGAACTCGAGCACCTTCATTCCCGTCAGTCGGGCTACGATAAAGTGACCGAACTCATGAACGAGCACGACGATGAGAAATATAGAAAATGTGAGCAGAATACCGAGAAGGACGGACATGAGTGCTTAGAATTTAGATCTTAGTTATTAGTTTTTACGATTGAGTATTGATATAGTCTCCTAGTCCACCAACTGATCCTTCACATGACCGAAGAGGTGATTCACGAGATCATGGAGGTTATCGAAGTTCTCCCGTTCTGAGCGATATGATTTTCCACTCACGGTGATGACCAGTTTCCCCGTCGATTTCCCATCTTTCTCACGTTTCAGCGTGAGCTCGACTCGGACAGGATTTTCCCCGATATGGAGTTTTTTGAGATAGCTATCGAGCTTCCCGGTGAGGTTATTCTCGACGATAATCCCGATACTCTGACGTTCTGTCGGGTAGTCGGTAGCATGGAGGATAGTTTCTGTTTTCATAGGTGATAGGAGGTTAGGAATTAATGACGAGATATAAAAAATGAAGGTTAATTTCCGATGAGGATCTCTTTTCCATTCACGACTATATAGTTCTTGCCGTTCTTTTGCACGAATATTGACCATCTTTTTACACTCGATGTATCATGCGTATTATATCAAAACGAGACATTAAATGTGTCAATCTGATCATAGGGTCAGTATACTATATCACCAAAGGAGAAATACTTCTTCTCACCTATTTTCATGCTCTTGAAAAAGTTTTTTCAGTATGTCGTTATGAAGTCTATCAAGTCATATGCATCTTTAGAAATAATCTTCCCATCAATATCTGCAATAGCATACTTGTCATCTACGAGAATGGTATACTGCATCTCCTGTATATCACCAAGTGGATTATTGGTGATAGCATATTGTCAATTTCATACATAAGGGGAAAGTTTGCGGAGTTTATTTGACTTTATATTAAATATATACATATAATTAGTTGAATTATCAATGAAGTATATATTTTTCTTACGAACTCAAAGAAAGACAAGAAACTTATTCGGGACTTTTATTGTGTTTATATAGCTGGTATATTGTGATCCATTTCTATTTTGAACTGTAGAGATTATCACTCCGGATAATACATAATTTGCGGACGAATTTGATGAGGCATTCGTATCTTCAAGTAAAATTTTTCCTTGTACATCTTTCGTTCTGAATATACCATCATCATAAATATACCAGCCAAGTAAAGTGTTATTACTATCCTGGATTACTCATATAGAGCTTCCAGAATAGATAATTATTCAATCTCTCAGGACATATTGCCGAGATATATTCGAATCATTCACTACTGGATAATCTCGAACTATACTATAGAGAATATTGCCTAAATAAAAATTTGTAAAACTTGTATACCTAGCCTTTTCCACTCCATCGATAATCAGGGATGTTATTCATCCATACTCTCCACCTGTTTGACTGTACCAATGCGTACCATCATCAGAGTATTGAGCATCGGGCGGTATAGATGATGCCGATGCAAAATGGACTGAAATAAGGGAGAGAAGCAGGGAGAGGAGTATGCGTTTCATATTGAGTATGATTAAGAAATAATTGATGCTAGTGATGATCGTGGGAATCCGCATGATCGTCCTGTCACTCGGGAGGATGTTCTTTTTTCTTTTTGTATTTCGATTTCCATGATTCGATGACGATCTTTTCATCCTCAGTTCTGAGGTCTATCGGTTTCCCGATCAGGAGGGTATCATCGAGCTTATCGACATAGTCTCGAGTGATATAGTCCTTTCCGCGTGTCGTGAGGTGTCACTTGACGACATCAGAGAGTGTATCGACGAGTATATCGAATGGTTCACGATCTTCCTCTCCTATCTTGTGTCACTTTTTCTTCGCAGCTTCCTGGATAAATTCGATGATATCATTTGGAGTTCTCGCACTATAGAGGGTGAACTGATCTCATCATGCGAGTTTCACTACCACATCAGAAATACCGAGCAATGCCGCCCACCATGATCGCGTCCTGATCTCGACTCACTCGACTTTATCATAGGGAATGTAGAGGATATTCGATGAGAACCACTTCCACTTCATATCGATCACAGTACTCTCTGTCGCGATCCAGACATCGACATACCAGTCGAAGAACTTGTACATGAGGATGGTATAGATGAAGAGGATATATCCATATGCATAGAGTGTACTATCGAATGCCGATCTGAGTCAGAATATATCATTCCCGTAGAGAAATGCGGGGATGAGGAGTCAGAAAAATGCCCATACGATGACATCTTCGATAATCACGAAGATATGTCGATGGAATACTCGCTGTATCTCATCATCTGCGCCGATATACCCACGGAAAAAGAATGAGTCAAAATTATTCATGGTGATCACTATAGAGTTGTCGATGATTCAGGCTGATAGCGATAAAAAATGCGGCAATCACGATAATCAGTCCCGCTCCTGTCAGCGCGAGGTAATAGAGAAACTGATTCGCAGCATGTACAAATGACTGCTCGATATAGAGAACTCCTCAGAGATAGACTATACCTTCGACGACAAGTGTTCCATAGAAAATATTCTTATGGACACGATAGAGTATCACCATGAAGATGAGATTGATGAGGGGGAATGCGAACATATTCTCACTATAGGAATAATACTGAGAAATTCAAGGGGAATATGACTATTAAGACCTCTGCAAAATCTGCCATCTTGTCATCCTGAGGTACGAAGGATCTGCCCTATCGCATCCTCAGAACACATTCCACTCTGCTACGACGGATCGAAATGACAGAAATGGAACTTTCCCGAATATTGTAGAGGACTCTATTATCAATCTCTAAAAACCCAACGGATATCATCGGTGACAGATATCGATCGGAGATGTTGCATCGGTTTTTTCAGTGGATGATTGCGAAGGGATGGATGATGAGGATTCTCACGAAAGAGCTCTACCGTTTCGATAGTCGCTATTTGCTCATGTCTCCTCAATCTGCAGAAGCTGGGTTGATATGCGGTCGTATTGTCATGATCACTTTCGGCTGGATCACACGTCGAGATTGAGTCTGTTTCGTGGTCGTTGCAGTCATAGAAAGTATATTAGTGTATTGCGAGTGTATGCTTTCTATGAGAAAAATAAAATCCAATGGAATCTCTGACCTTAGTTCATCTTCGCGATCATCATATCGAGCCTCTCGATATTTTCTGCGAGTTCCCAGAAGAGTGATTCACTTCTCTTCGAGGAAAGTGCTGATTCAGAAATGAATCCGCTCTGTTCTGGTCATGCTGAATTCATTTCAGCATCTTCCTTACCTCATACTCTGACTCTGATGTGTGCCAGTTCCTTTTGGGATTTTTCTAATTCTTCCTTTTTTTTCTCGAGAAATGTTTTTAGAGACTTCAGTGTTTCGACTATATCCCATCTGAGAGAATTGATATATTTCTCAGAATCAAAGAGATTTCACTTATTTGCCCTTTGTTCTATTTTCTCGAGCTTGATTACAAAAGAAACTATATCGGAGAAAGTAGATGAGAGCGAATCAAATCCATGAGAAAGTATTCTAAAGTTCATATCTTTCTTGAAATTTTCTTGTATTTCTTTTGATTTCTTTTCAATAACTGGAGTGAGTTTTTGGATTTTTTCTCAGAGATTTCAGAAGGCGTAGAGGGGATGGAAGGATTGGAATAGGTATCGTAGTACTATCAGGAGAAGAAATATCACTTGGAATAGTATCCCATAAGCAAGTATCAGAAAAACTAAAAATCATAAAATATGTGTTCCTTCAAATGAAATACTATAGAATAAAGTTGGTAAAATGATGTAGATAATACATGGAATGGCAAAATAAATAGCAAACTTATCAAAAAATTTGTTTCCATTCCGTAATTGTATCAAGTATTTTTCTAATCTATCCATCTGGATACTTCACCGTGATCTTCCTCGTGAATTCTCGATAGATCAAAATGCAATCCTACATCCATCATAATAGAAAGTCTTTCCAGAACGTATAAACTCGATACAATATCGTATGATCGGGTATAAAAAAGTAAAGAATATAATTATAGCTATTGCCGATAGAAAAAGTCATGATATATCAGGAAATATCGCCGTAAAAAAAGTCATACATACAACGAATGCAAAAAATGCTGGAGCTATTATCCAACTCACATAAACAGGTATAATGAGAAGATGGCTCATATATTGGTTCAGGGTATAATTTTCCCTTACAATAAATCCTCTTTCTTTTAAAGTGTGTGAATTTTGTGTTTTCATAATATCAAATAATTTTATCCCTTCGCACTCACCCAGTCCGTTCCACTATGGATATCGACTCGAATAGGGGGGAAGGTCATAGTACTCGGGATCGTACTGATACTCGGATTGATATGTGTATCCTTGCTCTCTGTGAGCGCATCTGGAAATACATATTGACGACCATGCACGAGTATCTCTTCCATGACCGTTCGGATAAGTGATTCGAATATTTCTCCCTCATCTCGAGGGACATCAAAAACCAGTTCATCATGGACCTGGAGTATCATAGAGCCGTGCAGATTCTTTTCGCGGATTTTTGCATCTATACCGATCATAGCGATCTTTATCATATCTGCAGCAGTTCACTGGATCGGCATATTCATCGCCTCTCGTTCTGCGATCGCACGTTGCATCTTATTCGCGTCATTGATTCACGCTATGACTCTGCGACGACCGAAATACGTCTCGACATATCCCGTTTCTCGGGCATCAGCGAGGAGCTCATCATAGTAGGCTCGTACTCGAGGATATCGTGCATAGAAGGCATTGATATATTCCGTTGCCTCATATGGACTACATCCGAGCGTCTTCGAGAGTCCGAAGCCCGTGATCCCATAGATTACTCAGAAATTCACTGTCTTTGCTATACGTCGTTCCTCACTCGTGATTTCTCGATCAGGGAAGATATATCTAGCAGTACGCATATGGATATCTTCTCCTTTTTCGAATGCGTCGAGGAGTCCATGATCCTGAGAAAGAAAAGCAAGGACTCGTAATTCGATCTGTGAATAATCAGCAACGATAAATACATTTCCCTCACTGGGGATGAAGCATGACTTTATCTGATCGGGATACCCCTTCCCTGTCGGGATATTCTGGAGATTCGGATCATTCGAACTCATACGTCCAGTCGATGCACCGAGCTGTCCATAGGTCGTATGAATACGTCCCGATTTTTTCTCGATCGCTTTCGTGAGTCCTTCGATATAGGTCGATTCGAGCTTCGCAAGTGTTCGATATTCGAGGATGAGGCGAGCAATATCATGCGTTTTGGCGATTTCTTCGAGGACTTCATTATCGACGGAAAATCCTGTTTTATTTTTTCGCAGTGGCTTGATACCGAGTTTTTCGAAGAGGATGACCTGGATTTGTTTTGGAGAATTGAGATTGAAAAACTCACCGACAACATCATAGATCTCGATCTCGAGTTTCTTGATTTCTTCATGGATACTCTCTCAGA
>JAYVLL010000019.1:0-2933 GCA_043759495.1 Candidatus Altimarinota bacterium | reverse complement strand
ACTTGATCTTGAGTTCTAGCTTCCAAACGCACAGACGTTAACAGACCCTTCTAGGGTCTTTTTGCTAAAACCACCTCTTCTAGAGGTGGATAGTTATTCAACATTAGTTGTAAATACGATTGCTGATTTTGAATCAATAGTTAATCTATATTTGTGCCATATTGGCATTCAAGCCTCATATCGAATCGAATTTATTGACTTGAATCAGAATGTAAGGGTTGATCCAGAAAAGAAAACTATCTATTTTGATACTAGGATAGTGCAGTATGTCTGACTTGTTGGAGCGGTTCCAATCATAATACATGATCTTTACCATGTATTTATCCAGAATATACCTCACAATAGGGAAGTAAAAGAAGTTCGAGATGCAAATCCCTACTTCATGAACATACTAGATACTGAAGCGGATTTAGAGATGTTTAAATTCATGCAACATAATTATGGATGGACTTTTGCAAGCTTTACTGATAACCTATTTCATAGTACGAGATTTTTTCATGATGAAGAGCCGAGAATGCAAAAATTTGAGCGTTATGTCAGCTCACTTATAACCATCTACATAGCTTCAGGTTGAGAATCATGATTACCGTTAAGTATATATGAAACAAGCCTTAGTACCCCTTGAATTATAAAAAAAGTCTTTGTCAGAACGAATAAATGAATAAAGTATCTGAAATTCAATCTTTCACCTGAACACCAATGAATATTGTTAAGTTGTTTCCAAGATCAGGCATCAAATAGTAGCCAACATCACTTAAAAATAGCATGAGTCATCCAAGATATTGTAGAGCAACTTAAATTACAAATGGAACGACTTAACCGATTGCTTCAATTAAACTCTAATTCAGTCGCTTTGCTTATTTCACCACAACCACATATGGATAAACAACATATAGTTGATACAGTATCTCACTATAATCCAACTTATGATGAGGAAAGAGTTTATAAGGAAGCTATTTTGTCATTTATAAGAAACAATTCTTTATTGGCACATAGAACAAATTTAACATGACATATTACCTGATCTGCTTGGGTTATAAATCCAAATTATACAAAAGCATTATTGATTCATCATTTAAAGCTTAATAAATGGGTTCAACCATGATGACACTGAGAACATGAAGATAGAACTTTGCAAGAAATATCGTTACGAGAGGCACATGAAGAAATAGGAGTGAATGGTTTTCACCTTGTTTCCCCAGAAATATATGATATAGATGTTCATACAATTCCTACAAAATGATCCGAACCAGAACATCCACACTACGATATTCGTTTTTTATTAAAATTGGATAATACAGATTTATCACAAATTGATCCGAAGGAATTAAAATGAGCCCAATGGGTTGATATAGACGACCTACTTAAAGATCCAACAATATCACAATCTATACGACGCATGGCTCAAAAGAGTGTAAAGCTTAGGAATTGAAATTAAATTGATTTTTAATAATCCCCGTATAAGTGGATAAGGTACTCCAGTTTTACACAAGACTGAATCCTTCCTTCCTCGATATGTCGGAATCATGGATATTAGAAAATAAGTAAGCTTATGAGACATGTTATGTGAATTTGATGTCAACTAGTGTAACTTCTTAAGCTGTCAATACAACCTCTTTCACCACTACACTCACACTCTCTTTCCCATTCCACACATTCCGATCGAGTTCGACGATGAGGGAGATGATATTTCCTGGCTGGAGGAGATCGATATAGTCGGGAGTATTTTTCATCTGTCATTCAGGGGAGGAGTTTTCTACTCTTCACTTTTCACTCTTCACTTTTCACTCCTTTCCCCATCCCCATGCGACGAGCTTGATATCTGGATTCGAGGCGAGACGCATCTGGAGGTGTTTGCCTTCTTTTCCGAGAGGATTACACTCGAGAATCGTCTCATCCTGGAGGAGGAAGAGGGGCTTACGATTCCCGATACCGAAGGGTCGGAATCGATCGATGATAGTGATATTCTCGAGTATGAGATCTGTCTGGGCATCGAGGATACATTCGACTTCGATGGTTTTCTTCGGGAGATTTTCGACATCATGGATCAGGGCGAATTCTCGATACATCATCTCTTTGAATGCTTCGATCTTCTCGGTCTCGATCGTGAATCCTGCTGCTTGTCGGTGTCCACCATAGCGGATAAAGAATTCACGACATCGATCGAGGAGTTCGATGATGTTGCACCACTCAGGAGAGCGACAGGAGGCGATGGAGAGGGTTGGGTGAGCGGAGGGTTGGGTGGGTAGAATATTTAGAGTCTCAGCCCCCCTGACAAGGGGGGTAGGGGGGTTCATTTCTCGATTCTCAGAGCAAACCCCCTGTGTCCCCCTTGTCAGGGGGATTGAAAGAGGACTCTCTTCGACGAGTACCTCATCCCCCTTTCGACTCGTGAGCGGGTGATCATGACCATTTTTGAGTACGATCGAGGGCTTGTTATACATCTCAGTGAGCTTCCCAGCGACGAGACCGATCACACCATGTTCGAGATCATGGGCATCATAGAAGAGGATGGGTTTCGAGGTATCGACATTCTGGAGGGCTTTCTCGAGATGATGCTCGGTGGTTCACTTGCGTGTCTCATTCAGGTGCTCGAGTTCCTCAAAGAGTCCATCGACTCGCTCTTCTCCTGCGAGGAGCCACTGCAGGGCGGTGATCGGAGTATCCATACGACCAGCGGCATTGATACGTGGTCCTATCTGGAATCCGATCAGATCCGCATCGAGGAATTCTGGAAAACTCGTCCTTCAAGTTCAAATCTTCGTATCCTCGCTCACTGTATTACCAGATACAGTTCTCTTTGGTACTTGATTTTCACTCGAATTACTTCGTTTTTGAGAATTCCTATCATGGTATCACTCGAGAAATTTCCTGAGTCATCGTGACTTCGATTGGCTCATCTGGCGGAGTCCGAGCGTCACGATCGTACGATT
>JAYVLL010000018.1:0-8400 GCA_043759495.1 Candidatus Altimarinota bacterium | reverse complement strand
TCTTCATGCCGTAGGTTATAGATTTACAGACATTGACAATGGTGTGTTTTAGTATGTCGATTTTCATAAAAAAGAGTGTTAATGACTAACACTCTTTTTTATGCGATATTTGGCTCTGTCAAGGGAAAATTCGAGATAATTCTTGTAGGATTTTGGGGGGATTTTAGAATACCTACAATCCTCTCCTTCACTGTTCTTCGATAAGTCTTTCGAACTCGCTCGCTAGTTGCTCATCTGTCATACTCGATATCTGCTGATTAGATCCAAGTGATCGGGCTATCTGCTTCCTCATACTATCAAACCAGGTATCTCGATCTCAGAGTCGTAGAAGTCTCACTCCTTGTAGGGTGAAGAAGTAGAGCATAAGTACGACAATCATAGCAGAGAGAGTCTCTCATGGCATATCATGGTAGTTACGAGCCCCTCCGATGAAATCACTCATCCGATTTTTTTCACGGGCATATATTTCACCGAGGAGTTCCTTGCCTACAGTCATGAGTTCTCGTACCTTATCGACAGTCCATGGTTTCTCGATAAGTACCATGAGCTTCTAGGTATCTGCCATATCCTTCGGGAGGCTCTGTATGTGTCGTATGAGCTTCACTGGAGCGACAATACCAGACTCTATCTTCGCTCATATGCTTCATGGTGATATCCCCGTACCGATGACCGCTATAGGTATGGCAGTGCTCAGGGCGAGCTCAACAGTGAGAAGTGTCGCTCAAATAAGACCTCTCACTCATTTTCATATGAGGGATGGTTGGTGAGATGGGGATGAAAGTGTTTTTAGAGAGTCCATTGTACTCAAGATTTATTTTATTTTGGATTTTACATACTCACTTTCTTTCCAAAATCATCCATTTTCATCTCATGGGATTTTTGATAGACGATTCATCGAATCTCTACGTATGGCAAAATCACTCATTCTATCGAGAAGAAGTGCAAATACTTTTCCTATTTCAATTTCTTTTTTTTCAGATCACCAGAGTATCTTTGTTGTGTTTTTTAATATTGAAAGAAACAATTTATGCTCCTGAGATAATTTGCGATGGGCCCTATCAGTAAATGGGTTATCATCTATAGTATCTTCCTCGAAAATACGCTCTCATCTTTGCATCCTTCCAAATATTTCTTTAAAGTAAACTTTTTCTTCATGATTTTTTATTGCTTCTTCAAGTTCTTTTGTCTGAACTCCTAGACTTACTCTTTCTCATTCTTGGCGAAATTTTTCATTCGAAAATGTCATATCGTTGAGATACATACTTTCTACATAGTTATCAACGATATTAGCGATATTTTGTGTGCTTCTTTCCTTTCTCCATTTCTGGACCTCACTAAGGACTCCGAGAGCAATCTGCACCCTCTCCAACTGGTAGAAACTTGATCAAGTTCAGCTTAGAGTATGTGTCGTAAGTATATCTTCAAAAAGTTTGAGTTTTTGAGCTGGTGAGTCATTATCATCCGTAAAGAAAGGAGGTAAGTCTCTCTGATACTGTTCAATCAGCAAGTATATATTCTTTTTCAGATCTCACTTGTAGCGACTTACTTCGATATTCCACTGCTCTTTATTTCTATTATTGATGCTTCATCCCATCCAGTCAGATGGATCGACTCAAAGATTGACACGAGATTGGATAAATGCAATCTCTGGTGTGACTCATGTTCCAGCAGTAAGTGGCACTTTTCTTCCTGCTTTTCCAAGCCATTCTGTCCAATTTCACCTCGGGATAGCTGCATTTATACTAGATTCACGAGATTTATTGATTTGATCGATACCTTCCGGAGCTCAGAGATTGAGCCCATGGAAGACTATGCTTCTTTTATAATCATACATATCAGTTCCATTGAAATGTTCCCATTTTAACTGTGATCCTCCGAGTCGCTCAAATCATAGATGACCTAATAACATGAATCCTCACCCCAATGCTATAGGAGAGAGTATTTTTCAAGCAATTCATCATATTTTTCAGATCTTATTTCCAGCATTCATCCCCAGGGTAAAAAGTCACCAATCAGCGACTCACGCAGCGAGATTAGCACTTGTCTGCCTCTGAGTAAACGCATGGAAAAATACAGGCCACATAATAGCATGCATGATTTTCCCAGAAAGAAAACCCGTGAGTGATTGTCGTGAGTAGTATTTCCAATCAATTGATCTCCCAGCTTCTTGAAGAGCTTTCCGAGTTTCTATGAGATCTTTTTCTGTGGCTGTCACAAGGCCATAGCGGCTCCTGAGCTCTTGGAGTGATAGCTTTTGGATAAGTTCACTCGCCATAGTAAATGCTTGTCTATCAATATGAACAAAAGTTTTTTTTATAGGATCAAATGTATATCCGAGTCTTTCCGTAATCTGAAGCGTTCTCGCTCGCAAACTTGGACGAGTTCATTCTATAGTCTTCCCTAGTTCCTTCAGAGTCGCTTCATTTTTCAGGTCGATCCGATCAAATGTCCCTTCGGGAGTTCGATAGTATATCTCACTTATTCGTTGAAAGTTATTATATATATTTGCTTGTCATCGGATCCATGAACTCGCAAGGCTTATTCCGGAATTTACTCATAAAGCGACACCTCCTGATATAACGGCGTATTTCACTAGAACAGATCCGCCAAAGAGTGATTCTGTCATTGCTGCTTCTCTGAGGGTTTCAGCATCTTTTCTTGCTTGTTCTTCTATCTTCTGTATCTCAGGGGATCCCTTCAAAATACTATTCCAGAGAGTAATAGCATTTGTTTGATAGAGAGTTTTTCCCTCTTTGTCCGTAATTTCAAGTATGCCATCAGCAAACGAAACGGCATGAACAGATTGGAAATTTCCTATCTTAGATTCGACATACGTCACAAAAATATCGATTTTTGTAGCGATAAATTCTTTGTGAAAAGGGGTACCCGTTTTTCGCTTAAATTCGTTTTCATAAAATTTCTCTATTAATCCTCTAAAAACATATCTTTTTTGCTCAGCATTCGGTAATGAACCTATAGCATCGATAGGATCTCCCTTTCGCAGAAAAATATCTCTTCAAAAAATAGGGTCTGGAGTATGCATATCTGTATTTATTTTTTCCCCCATAGCTACCGGGTTATATTATCGTCTTCAGAATTTTTCGACGAACTTTGCAGCTTCTTTAGGATTTTTCGTATCAAAGCTTCCCTTGAGCTCTCATGCAGAGTCACGTATAGTAACCTTTCCATCTTTTATACCTGCAATCCATCAAACTGGGAGAGTTGTTTTCCATACTTCAAATTGTGATTGAAGCCTAGTTCCTTTTTCGATTATTTCATCCAAAACTCTCGTGCCTTCTGCATCTAAAGTCCCATCAGCTCTAGGTTTCACTTTCTGAGCATCTTCAGGCTTAACTCCTGCTCGAATAAGTGCTTCGACTCTAGTGGTCTCTACTCATGGCATTTTTCATTGATCCTTTATGCGTTGATCGAGATGTCCTTTCATTGCTGTTGCTTTCCCTTGTTGTGCCGTCAGATCCCAAGGACTTTTTAGTGAGTGAGCTTTCCCTGCAACACTTGGAATAGTTGGATTATTGACAACACCCTTCATTAGTGGTTCGGCAGATATTTTTCATTTAATCTTATCAGTAGCAGCTACATATTTTTTTACTTCTGCTTCAGCGTCAGTTACAGCCTGGGTGGCCTGCTTTAATGACGCTTCTCTTGTACTTACTTCCTCACTAAGTCAGCGACTATCAGTATTTGGTACAGCTTGTACACTATCCCAGATTCAGATATCTGTAAGTATTTTGATTTTGGCATCAAGTACTTTTTGTGTTGCTTTCGTATTTTCCTGAGCTTGTTTATATTCAGCCATAGTAGTATCTACAGTGCTTAATTTCTGATTTACTTCAGAAAAAATACTCGATACATCTATCCTTTCTGCATCCATAGTTACTATCCTATTTTTTGCTACTACTTTTTCTTGGAGCTGTCTTATATGTTCTTGGGCTCTTTCTCAAAAATCAGCAGCATCAGTAGTTAGAGAAAATGGTGAAACATCTAATCCTAAAGATCTGAGGGTTAACTCAATAGTGCCTATAGTTCGTGTGAGTGTATTCTTTGCAACATCAGATTTTCATTTTTTTTCAGCCTCAATACGACTAGTTCTTTCTTGTTCCTGAAGAGCCGAACCATACTCATTATAAGCCACTACATTTGACCTTGCCTTCTCGAGAGCCGTCTCAGCTTCACCTTTACTCGTTTGTGCATCTTTGAGTTTCTGATCTGCTTCTGACCTTTTTGTTCTTGCATCATCTACGGCAGCATTAAGTTGTCGAAATTCGGTATATCGGCGTTGAGCCTCAGTGAGTTTATCCTCGAGATCTTTGACTCATTGCTCTGTATCTGGTATGCCGTCTGCATTAAGTACTCTAATCCTATTTTCCAGGAATCGGATATCATCTACGAGTATTCTCTCTTTCGTGACCGCTTCCGCGGCTACCTCCGCATCGACATATTCTATGACTCACTTGATCATTTCAGCACGAGCTTTTGGGACTATGAGTTCCACTCCATGTACTTCTATCTTTACTGTATCGAGTTTTCCCATCAGGGCTTCAGCATTTCCTACTACACTCGGTGCATACGATCCAGAAGATGTCCAACGAGAAGGATTGATAGCTTTATTGTGTAGTACGAGATTTGTGAGAGATCATTTCTCGAAAAAAAATCTCCAGAGTCCTCGCTTCAGGTTATTCCATGTCGAAGTTTCCATATCAAGTGCCATCTTCGAGAACTTTTGTTCGAGCTCGAATCTATCAGTCACAGTCATATTCATATCGATGGGAAGGTTTGGTGAGAGCCTTTTCATGATATCACTTTCTGCTCTGAGTGCTCATGAAATCGAACGCTCTGAGACACCAGCCTCCATCTTCTTCATGAAGTCCTCATGAGTGAGTCCACCTCCATGAGTCGAATAGAGACTCTCACGAACGACTTCACGTACTCATTTGATTTGACTTTCTCTCAGTTCTTTCTGTTCTGGAGTGAGATCAGCTAGATTTGCTCCAACGAGTTTCTCTATATGAAGTCTATCTTTTACAGAGTCCCAGAGTGTTTTATTCGCAGGATCGGCTCACTTCATTTTCCTATCGAGGATCTCATAGAGTTCTGCAGTAATCGCTAGCACTTGTTTTCATCCGATGCCTTTGATGGTTCACCATTCGAGAAGTTTTTTGAGAGTTGCTCAGAGCGCACTTCATCCGAGTTTTGTCGTGAGAAATAGAGTGATCCACATACCCATGGCTCCATCTTCGGCTATGATAGCATCATTCATATTTGAGAGCATTTTTTTGATTTCAGTATCACGTTCGGCAGTAGTCCGAAATTTTGTATCCGATGTCCAGAATGGTCGAGCATTTTTTACTTCTGTTCATCCATCTCAGTACTGACTGACAAGCGCATCTATCTGTCCTGCAGCTCAGGATTGTCAGAGAGATACAATATTTTCAGAATCACGGGCATTGGTTATACTGACACCAAATAGGGGTACTCAGGTACGACTTGCTATATCTGTGAGCATTCTCCCGAAGTGCTCGTACTCTTCATTTATGTTCAGTACTGATCAGAGAAGCATGTCATCAAAGTGCTTTACCCACTGAGTCCTCACTCGTAATTGCATAAGATTATTATTTCTTTTCACGATCATACCCATCTCCTCTATGGATTGTCACCCTGTAATCACTTCAAATGAGCTTGATGGGTTGACTTCATACTTCTGAGATCATTTTTCATATGCTGGAGGAGGTTCTTTAGTAAATTTGGCTTTCTTGTTAACATTCTCAGCACTGGCTACGGCAGTAGATGCAGCACTGGCTGCAACTGGAGGCAACTCAGCTTCCTTTAGAAGTCCCTCAAGAGCGGAATACGTCACACCTCAAATTTCTGCTTTTCTGGCAGTAATAGCGGCACGAAATTTTACCTTCTCATCGGCAGAGAGTCACTTCATATCATCCAGAGTAACTTCTGGACCTGAAAGGACGCGTCACACAGGAGCAGCATCATGATTATTGATGAGTTCATTTTTTATTGCTTCTCTTTGAGCAGATTCCACTTTAGCCATATAGATTAAAATTAAGAATTATTGATTTTTATTTGTGGATCTCATTGATAAGGTCTTTGAGTGTTTTACTCTTCCAGGTTGCTTCTGGATACTTTGCCTTAAATTCTTCGAGCGTATCAACTCATTCTTTTTTATTCGTAGCAGAAGGAGAAAGAGGGGTACTGATCCCCAGATAACTTCTGAGAACTCTTTTGAGGAGATATCGGCTCACATTGTCTGGTATATCACCATTAATTGGTAACTGACTTTTTACTTCATCTGAAAATATTGACTGATCGTGATCGGCAGTAAAGATAATCTTATCAAGTGTAATATTTTGGAAAGAATCTTTATGTATAACTGTAAGATATGAATTTATGTCGGCATTTTGGGATTGTTTTCCAGATTTTTTTGGATAATTCTGTATATCATCAAGGAGGGATTTATTGCCCTGAATTCAGGTAACTCATTTTCTTTGTATATCATTGATTTTTGTTGTATCAAATGAATTTACTGGCGCATTTGCTGGAGCTGCAGCTGGTCATCCAGGAAGTCCTACCGCTGCTGCAGCAGAACTCGCTGCTCCAGAAAAGGCTGCAGCAGCGGTTCATGCTGCATTTTTCACTTCAGGCTTGGCTGCAACATCTTGTCCGAGAGACATGAGAGAAGAGGCTCAGATTCATCAGAACAAAACCATGAGACCTGTTTTAAAATCCTTAAAGAACATAGTGGCAATCGTGAGGATGACAAGTCATGCCATTGCTCATGGTTGGCGAGAGAGATCTCAAAATCATTTTTGTATAGCTTTCATTCATTCTCCTAATCCCCGTGCAAAACCATTCTCAGTCCACGGTACATCTGCCTGAGGAGTACTTGTATGTGGAACCGGGGATGGTGCAGACTGAGGTGCTGGTTGTCAACTAGAACCACTATCAGCAATTCTTTTAGCTGCTGTCTCTACTCCTGCAGGATTATTTTGGAAAATAGATTTCGCAGCATCGAGTTCACTGGCACCTAGTATGAGTCCTGAAAGTTTTTTTTGATCCTTCAGAATATTCTCTACTACACTACGAGATTCGAGAAGCGCTCTATCATTGAGTGAGAGCTGTTCTCGAGATTTCCCCTTGGTCGCATCACTCAGATAATCAAGGTATGAACGATTCGGTGTGATAACAGACTTTTTATCACCTTCTCCTTGTATATGTGCTTGTGAATAGTTTTTGAATTCTGACGACTGGTAGATGAGTCCGAGAGCAATATTTTCTCGAGTGCTCGCGTCTCGGGACAGAAAAGTTTCGATCTGTACTGCTTTCTGTTGAATAGCTTTTGTATTTGGAATAGGATTTACCTCTACCTTATTGGAAACAAGTGTGACATAATATCCTGCCATATTAAGCCGTGATACGATCAGCATACCGACTGCGGCTCGTGCAGCTTCTCGCATACTTGGATTGAGTATCTCGTATGCCCTCAGTAGTGCCTCTGATTTTGCTAGACTCGATGACATTTTCTCAATATCTGTATCAGTGAAGTCTGCGAGTTCTCTTTCAATATCTGTTTCTAGGCTCTTGAAAGAGATATCAGGATTCTTTGTCTGTGGGGCAACATTTCTTCAGAGACTGCTAAATCGAGCAATATCATTTTTCTGGATCCAGATTTTTCCTGTCCCAATAGTAACTTCTGTAAGGAATAGCTTTCATCCATTAGTATCTAATATTTTTTCTTTCGCTGGAAGGGTAAGTACTATCCTTGCATTGTCCTTTGTAAATCAATTTTTATTGCCTTTATCATCGAATGATTGTATTTGTTCAGGAAGTATGATTTCTACAGATAATACTTCTCCACTTTTTGATTGCAAAGTTGCTTCGCCTCGAAGCTTTATCATATCTCCTTTAATTTTTTCCCTTCTTTCTTCCGCCCTACTATCGTTCTCTATTTTTATTTGCTCAAAAGCCTCCATCCAATCAAGAAGAATTTTTTTATCCTCTGCTGATATGTCAGTCTTACTTAATTCTTCTTCCACTTGATCGAGTGTACTCGGAAAACCCCATTCTGGTTTTACATACTTATCTTTATTTTCTTTATAATACGTTGTATTTGATTTGAGATTTTGCTTGAGTCTTTCACTGAGTGCCATACAATAACTTTTAAAAAATATTTTTACCCCTCCACTCTACCCTATTCCCGATATTTTCGCAAATATTTGAGTGGGATTTCGAGGTTCTTGTGTGAAGTATAGGAATTCTGACTCAGAAATCAAATAACTATCCACCTCTAGAAGAGGTGGTTTTAGCAAAAAGACCCTAGAAGGGTCTGTTAACGTCTGTGCGTTTGGAAGCTAGAACTCAAGATCAAGT
>JAYVLL010000017.1:0-3805 GCA_043759495.1 Candidatus Altimarinota bacterium | reverse complement strand
GAGTCTCGATCCTGACACTGACGTCACTTCCTTCTTGCATCAGAGTGACTGAAGTGAGATCGATACCGAGCCCGCGGAAAAATTTCTCGATGATTTCTTGCATAAAATATATGTAATAATTGGCAAAATTATATGGAGAAAGTATAAAAAAGAAAATTTTATTCGTATGAATTTGCAAAAAGTGCTATTATCGATACTATCTGCGTATTGAAAATGTGGAGAGGTCGCATAGTGGCCTAGTGCACACCCTTGGAAAGGGTGCGTATCGAAAGATACCGGGAGTTCGAATCTCCCTCTCTCCGCCAGAAAAAATCTGAAAACATCTTGGAGATGAGAACGTGTGCGAGTCCCGAGTATTCGGGATGAGCCATACCCACGAGTGCGAGTCTCCACAAAGCGGGACGACACACGAGAGGGGTAAATCTCCCTCTCTCCGCCATCTTTATTGTTGAGTATCTCTGAGGATTCAGAGTTTTTTTTATTATTTTTTGCACATTCATCATTTTTGTATATACTCCCATATGTAGAGAGTCCACTTTTCTTATACCTGAAACAAAAAAACGTTATGAAAATCAAAGATATTGCTCAAAAAAAACGAGTATCAGACCGTCTTCGTCGTATCGAAGGACAGATTCGAGGTGTCATCCAGATGATCGAAGATGAGGCAAATGTGAAAGAAATCATCCAACAGCTCTCTGCTATCCGAAGTGCCATGAGTCAAGCAGCGAATGAGGAAATCGTCTGTGCATTCGAGCGAACAACAGAGAAGAAGACTGCCCTCTCAGAGGCCGATTTCGATGAGATACGAGTCCTCCTGAAAACGATACGCTAGTCCGCTCCACTTTCGAAAAAGACACCGATCGGTGTCTTTTTCTTATATACCGTCAGAGAATGCATCCACTTCTATGAGGCTATTTTCGAATGTCGATCCAGATCAGGTATCAGTGCCCGTGAGGGTGAACTCCTGTTCTCTCACTTCACTGGCTACCCCTGTATTGGTATCATTCGCTTGAGTATCCCAGGATGTATCTCATGACTGAGTGGCGATGCCTGACTGCGTCGTTCCAGAGGAATGCATCGATGTATCGATGAGTCCTCCTGTACTGCAGGCTGTGAATACGAATAAGAGCATGAATCATACTACATATCTATGCATAGAGAGGTATCGATTAGGAATACAGAAAATTGTATCTGAAATATGGATAAATCAAAATATATTTGCTTTTTCATATGAAATCTATACTATCGAGTTAGTTAAAGCAAACCTCTTGTTTCCGTATTTCACTTGGTCAGTGAGATCCCAGTACAGAAGCGTATATATAGACACAGGTGAGAAGGGTAGATATTTCTTTTTGACTTTTTTCCACCTCTCCCCATAGTAGGAGTGCAGTTATCCCTAGTCTTTTTCTATGCCAAAAAATCTCGTTATCGTAGAGTCCCCAGCAAAAGCTCGTAAAATCGCAGAATATCTCGGAAAAGACTATCAAGTAGAGGCATCAATCGGTCATATACGAGATCTTCCTGAGAAAAATATCGGTATCGATATCGAAGGAGGATTCATCCCAGAATATGAAGTTTCTCCAGATAAGAAAAAACGGGTAGCAGAACTCCGAAAGTTCGCAAAAAGTGCAGAAAATATCATCCTCGCAACCGATCCAGATAGGGAGGGTGAGGCTATAGCATGGCACCTCGCTCATGTATTCGATCTCGATCCAGCGAGTGCGACTCGTGTAAAGTACAATGAGATCACCAAGGATCGGATTATAGAAGCATTTAATCATCCGGGTAAAATCGATATCGATCTCGTGAATGCACAGCAATCGCGTCGGATCATCGACCGCATCGTCTGATACGAGGTCTCTCCAGTTCTCTGGCGCAAAGTCCGATCATGACTCTCTGCTTGACGCGTCCAGTCAGTGGCAGTGAAACTCCTCGTCGAACGAGAACGAGAGATTCGAGCATTTATCCCTGATGAGTCATGGAAGGTCTTTGCTGGTGCTCTCGCCTCAGGAATCGAGTTCACGATGGAACTCTGAAAAATATCTGAAAAATGAGTGAAGTTCAAAAATGAAGATGAAGCAACTCGATTTTTCGCTGCACATAGTATCGATATCACGAAGGCAAAATCAGGAAAAGACAAAAAAGGAAATATCCTCTATACGCTCTCACAGAGTGAAGAATTTACACTGAGTCATGCCGAGAAGAAAGAATCCAAGCGAACGCCATGAGCACCATTCACGACTTCGACGCTTCAGCAAGAAGCTTCTCGCAAGCTCGGTTATGGCGTGAAGATGACGATGGATATCGCACAGCGACTCTATCAGAACGGTCATATCACCTATATGCGTACGGATTCCGTGAATCTCTCTGAGCAGGCTATCACTGATGCGCGGGAATTTATCACGAAGGAATACGGTCAGGAATATGCTCTGCGAGACGGCAGACGGTACAAGACGAAACAAGCGAATGCTCAGGAAGCGCATGAGGCTATCCGTCCGACATCGCTCGATAAGACTCCTGAACGATCAGGACTCGATGCCCAAGAAGTGAAACTCTATAAGCTCATATGGGAGCGGACAGTCGCATCTCAGATGGCTGAGGCTATTATCGAGACGACGACGTATCGATTCACACCAAAAAATCATAATGAAGAGTGGATATCGAAAGGGGAAGTGATCGTATTTCCATGATTTATGAAGCTCTATATCGAGTGAAATGATGATGAAGAGAATGAAGAAACTCGCAAACTCCCGCTCCTGAAGCAGGGAGAAATAGTCACTTCTCATACCTTCTCTGGTCAGCAGAAATTCACTCTCCCACCACCACGATATACAGAAGCAGCACTCGTGAAGAAGCTCGAAAGTGAGTGAATCGGGCGACCATCGACCTACGCGGCGACGATACAGACGATACAGGATCGAGGTTATGTCGTCATAGAGACGAAGAAACTCATCCCCACGGATATCGCATTTGTCGTTACGGACTATCTCGAACAGGAATTCTCGCAGTTCATGCAGTATAGTTTCACAGCACATGTCGAGTCGCAGTTCGATACGATAGCAGACGGGAAACTCGACTGGAAACAGATGCTCTGAGATTTCTATACGCCATTCCATACCTCGATCGAGGGGGCACTCGGAGCTGAGTGACGGTTCGCAAGTGAGCGTATACTCGGAAAAGACGAGAAATCAGGAAGGACTGTACTCGTCCGCATGAGTCGGTTCGGTCCTGTAGTCCAGATCGGTGCTCCCGATGAGCTCGGGGAAGATGAGAAGCCCCGCTACGCGAATCTCTCTCCTGGAATGACTATGGATGATGTCGTGCTCGATGATGCACTCGGACTCTTCTCTTTTCCGAAAGAGATCGGATCGTATGAGGAGCAGCCACTCGTAATCTGACAGGGGAGATATGGTCCCTATGTGAAGTGGGGTGAGGCATTCGTCTCTATTCCTCGTTCTGAGGATCCACATGGAGTCGACCGAGATCGCGCTATAGAGCTCATCGAAGAGAAGAGACAAACAGATGCACCTATTGGTCACTATCAGTGAGAATGATATACGAAATGAACTTGACGATTTGGTCCATTTCTCAAGTGGAAAGATCTCTATATCAATGTCCCGAAATCGATCGACTTCGAGAATATCACACCTGAAGAAGCAGAGAGACTCATTGCTGCGAAAGTCGATAAAGAAGCGAATCGCTATATCCATAACTGGAGCGAGGAAAAAATCTCGGTCGAGAATGGTCGCTATGGTCCCTATATCAAGTTCGGTAAAGAGAATGTCTACCTGAAAAAATGAGGAAA
>JAYVLL010000016.1:0-7112 GCA_043759495.1 Candidatus Altimarinota bacterium | reverse complement strand
GCGTATAATTCGTCGTCGAATTGGCTCATGGGATCGTGAAGGTAGAGCCAGAGACAGCGACCAGCATATTGATCGGACTGATGAGTCCGGTCAGTGAATTGGCCATATTCCAAGTGAGTGTTGTCCCTGATCCATTCAGCACGGCTGATGGTGAGCTCGCTATCGTACAGCCCGGAAGGAGGACGATACTCGGTCACACTGACAGGAGGGCAAAATATGAGAAGTGGTTCGTCGAGAATGATAGAGCATTCGATAGGTCTTTCTGATACGTTCTTCATGGGAACTCGATATCTGACCAATTCACTCCATCATCACTCGTGATCACTCGAAAACTGCCAGAGCTCATGATATTCGTAAATGCGAGCTCAATATTTTGACTCAACTTCATTCCCACTCCGAGTGTATCTGCTCCGATCTTGTTCAGTCGATAGATATCTGACTTCGAGATATTTCGGCTCTCGCCATTCAGTGAAAGTGTACCTGGCACGAATAGATCTCGATCGAGTTGCTCTCAGAGGATAAATCCACCGTTCCATATGAGTTTTCCAGAGCTCGAAGTCATCGAGATCACTCGAGTCGATCCAGTAGCAAAACGGATCTCAAAATCCTGTACCGGTAATCGAACGATAGTATTACCTGATGCACTGAGGATCATGCCACTTCCCGCGAGGACCGCAGGAACCGATGTATTCGCAAATATCGGGAGAATCGATGTTCCTGTATAGGAGATCGTCTTCTCAGTATTTTTGAGGATGATCGGAAAAGAAGCACCTGTGAGCATGCCTGTCAATTCCACTGGAACATACTGATTCGAGAGGCTCGTGATCGTATAGTATGGTTGCGTGATCGAACTCAGTGTGAAGTTCACTCGAGAATATCCATCCTTCTGGACGGAACGAATACTGATAGACTTCTGACTCTCCCTACCAGTTCCTGTCGTGACGAGTGTATATCCTGCCATAGTGGGACTGCAGTTCGCGCCGGTCACAGAGAATTGTACATCAGCAGAGACACTATTCGTACCCGTTGCACGATACGCGTACGAGAGGAGACTGATGGTGTTTTTTTCGAGGCTCACGTCCTTCTCGAGTGTCGTATCTATGTGGAAAAATGATTTCCCATCGATACCATAGAGTGCGTTGTATACCTTCGAATAGACTGATCGGTAATCGATACCGACACCGAGTCCAGATCGTGCATAACGCAGTGCCATATTCCCATATATAGGAGCATCGAGTGACTGGAGAAGCTTCTGATTCGAAGAGATCACATACATACCACCACCATCCCCATGGTCAGTTCAGAGGTCTCCATTGGTTCTCGCAGTTCTTCAGAACTCTGAGAAAATCACGATCGTCACATCCTGTGTATTTTTTACTTCATCGAAAAATCGAGTCACTGACTCAGAGACAAATTGGAGATTCTGATTGAGTGTCGTGAACTGCAAGTTATGCGTATCATATCATCCCCTTCCTCACATATAGTATGATCGTCCGATATTATTGGCGAGGAGGATCCTGAGAAATCCAAATACACTATTCATATCTCCCGTCGCGCCAGATGGTCAGCCCTGAGATTTCGAGAGTTTTCACGTCTCACTGATCTTGACAGCATTTCGATACATATCTCCAGTATTTCCCGGATATGACCGGTATCGACTCACTCGATTCATCAGATCTATATGCGCCGTATTTTTCGAGTCGAGCAGATTCGTCACGATGAGATCTCATCCCATATTCACATATCTCCCTCATCGATATACTCCCGGATATTTTGCACCGAGTGAGATCGTATGCATGCTGTCGAATTCTCTCTGGATCAGTTCACCAAAGACACCATGTGCCGTACCGAGTGTCGTACTGCCATAGGATGATATCTGTTTTGCTGCCTTATCATGATCCTGAGAATGAGACGGTGCACCGACTCGATTGAAGAGCTTGAGAGATCCATTGTCATAGAGTGCCTTAAATGTCGGAGCTCCCGAACTCGAATACGCAAGTGCGCTATTCATATAGAAATTCCCGATATCGACGAGTCAGCTTCCTGTGATCGCACTCGAGCCAGTACTATTGGTTCGATAACTGCGATAGATGTCATACTCATCCTTCGGTATGATACTCGAGAGATAGTCATTCCCTCCATAGAGCTCGATAAAAATAATCTTTCCAGCAGCATTTTCGATCAATTTCTGGTCGGGAGTATCAGTGGATGTCGGGAGTGTCGATCCATGGAGCAGTGTGTACTCTGGTTGCGCGAGCAAAAAACTCAGAAGTCCGCGGATGACTGTATTGTAGTACTGGGTATTCGTCGGTGAGAGTGAGAGTGTGTTGCCACTCCCATCGAACTGGATGAACCGCAGTGCCTCAGATCGGACATCGAGTGGGAGTCGGAGATCATCGAGGATATATCGCTCATACGTATCATAGATCTGCTCAGGAGTGAGAACATCAGCGATGAGATATGACTCAGGAGTGAATATACAGGTTCCATTCGATATATAGACTCGCTCTTTCCCATTCACGAGAGCGCCAGAAAATATTCGAAGTGTTCTCGTCTGAGCACTATAACTCCCTGAGTATATCACGATATTTCCAGAGCTCGTCGCGATCTCGAATCTCGGAAAAGTGACTGTGCCATTCGTGAGAGATATTCCAGAAACCTGAGGTACGACCGATCCGAGTGATACAGCATGCTCTCATGAGGAGAGTGTATCGACTGCAGGGATGATGTCAGTTCATGTACCTCACTCAGCGATCGAGACTGCAATGATATCTGGCATGATTTCGACTGCTCATAGGACATCATCATTCGCACTCATGAGTGTCAACTCCTCAGGAGCAATAGGGGCAACATCTGTCTGCAGTGATCATATATCTTCTCACATACTCATCGGTATTGATTCTGGAAGACTCTGGACATTGGATGATTCTTTTGCTTGCAATTCCATTGGTGACTCACGGGAGAGATCCGTCGCATACGGTTCTCAGAAATTCTCCATCACCGCACGTTCACTCATATCGGGTGAGTGAATCATTCACTCGTATGGGCCAATATCCCGATCGGTACTCATGGTACTCGATGGGATCGATGATGGTTCCTGTATTCATGAGACTGAGTCGATCGTGAAGGTAGCGCTCTGGAGTATGAGTATGCCAGAATACACATTCGATATATTCGTCATGACTGGAACCGTCTCGGTCGTCAGGATTTTTCGATAGTCTCCGAGCGGGAGGCGATAATCGATCACACCTGTTCCTGTCGTTCTATAGGTAAAATAATTCGTGATATTCATCCAGCCATTCTGGATCCCGGCATTGTTCCACTTCCGAGAATCATCGAATCCATCGCGCCCGAAGACACTTCCTGGAAAATATGGACTCCAATTCAATCGTCTGAGTATCGAGGTATCGTAGAGATTCGGGTCACGCAGCATGCCTGTCATATTATTATCTCGGATCCGCTTCAGTGTACCGACATAGAGTTCGAGCGGATTTTTGTATCGGATGGCATTCATAGCAGTATCAGAATACATCAGATCGAGGGAGAGTATCGAACGGATAGAGGGCAGCATCTCGAAATTATTGGCGAGGATGATCGCCGCCATAGAGTCGAGCTCAGACCGAGTCGGTGTATCCTGGATATAGAACCGGTAGATACGATCAGCGAGAAAGAGTGCGATCTGATGACTTCTCTTCGCGAATATATACTCGATGATATTATCTGAGAGTCCGTTGTTTCCATTCACAGGATCGAGGATCGCCACTGTATCGATCGTTCATGTGAGCGTGCTATAGAATGGAAATGAGACTCCATCAGGAAGGTCTCCTGGGAGATACGATACATTGCCTCCATAGTGATATTTCGTATCCAGTGTGACCGCATGTGTCATCGTATCGGAGCGATATCCCGTGAGGATCCGAGCGAGAGACCTGATATCGGACTCCTCATAGTTACGAGGATCGCCCTTTTCTGCTGACTCGAATGGCTCATATTCTCCCATCATGAAGAGCTGCATGAGCTCACGGGCATAATTCTCATTCGGATTTTTTGGATCGATCTAATTCAGGAGATTGAGTGATTCTCCTTGTGCATAATCACCGGGTTTCCCGTTATTATAGAGTAGCCTCTTCACGAACATCTGGTAATTACCGAACATGAGTGAATAGATGAGATCGTGTTGATCGACACCATCCTTATACGTGATCGATGATCCATTCACATTCACGGAATAGATATCTTCGAAGAGTGAGAAGAGCTTTCGCTTGGCTTCATATGGATCGAGTACATATTTCATCTGATAGAGTCGCGCGGCATGATTCTGATCGGACCAATTGAATCCCGATGAAGTATACGCTGTGAGTGCACTCTCATATGCCGATCGATCTGGCCCTATTGCATCTGGGAAAAGGAGGTCAACCGCTGCACTCGCACTCCCTGCAGCGAAGAGAATATCTACCATTCCTGGATCAGGATCGAATAGTGTCGATCGAGCAAGATGCAATGCCCTCTCTCGCGTCCATGGTGCTGCAGAGCTATTGGTCACAGTAGGACCAACGATCCCTATGATACACCAGAGGATATACATGAGGAGGATAAGGAGAGAGAAGATTTTTCGCATAATAGAGCAGATTAGTAGACTTGGATCAGGAGGACTGAGCCGATTCCAAAGAGAAATACAGAAGAAATAATGGGGGAGAACATCCCGATATTCGGTGAGAATCGATAGATACGATCCTTCATGATATGGGTACATGTCGCTATCATGAAGAGGCAGGTGAAGATACCGAGTCAGAGTGCTGTCAGGAGTGGGAGTGCGAGATCGATGCGTTTCACAGCGAAGAGGAGGAGGAATATGCTCCAACCGAATGCACAGGGTGTGAGTCAGCTGATAATCGCGAGGAGTATATGTGATCATTTCTGGAATATATTTCAGGATTCTGTTATCTGCTCATCTCGTCGAAGATATCCTCGTATCGCGGATACCAGGAGATAGGTGCTGATCATGAGGATGAGACAGATGCTGATGAGCTGGATGGTACCGAGGTATTTTCCAGGATCGAAGAGTGAGAGGAAATATTTCGAGATGACTACGACGACGATAATATCCACGATATGGACGAGCGAGAATATCCCACCGTATACGACTGATTTTCTATAGGTCATCCCTCGATCGAGTATCTGAGAGATGAGTATTCATTTCGAGTGACCAGGACCGAGAGCATGGATACATCCGAGCAAGAACACAGAGAGAAATAATATCCAGAAATTCTGCATGTCACCATGACTGTCGATATAGATACGTATCTGGGTCAGGATCTGGGAAAATCGTGTTCATCACCAGACGAGAGTATCCTGAGTAAGTGTGTGTGGAAGAGTGACATGGGAGAGGGCTCGCGATGGAGACTGCAGAGTATCAGATGACTGCTGTTCGAATGGTGTCTGTCATGGTGAGAGCACGGGTGATAGCGGATCCCAGGAGGCATCGATCTCGACCTTATCAGAATATCCATCGCGATCCGTATCCGTATCGGTCGGTGATGTACGATAGAGTATCTCATCTTCATCGCTCACTCCATCACCATCCGTATCTCTACGTTTCTCGGTTCCATTTCCGAGGATGATCGTGTGGGAATTTTTATAGAGATTGAGGACTCGATAATCACTCTGGATCGGTACTCAACCATCGGACTCATAGATATAGAGTCGATTGGTCTGGAGCTGGACTTCACGACAGATATTGATCGTGATGATGGGTGAGTCTATCTTCTCACTACACACTATCGTATAGGAGATTGGGAGTCCCATCTGGAAGAGCTCATCGATCATGAGTCACTCGGGTATCTGGAAATTCCCCATCGTACATCGAGCTCACTGATTCTCGACAAACAGCGTCTCATCGAGATACCGAGTCAGTACTCATGTCATAGTATAATATGTTTCGACACTGAGAATATCAGGATCGACTCATCCCGAGAGGACGAGTATCCGATCGAGTTCGACGGGATGGAGATAGGTTACTCCGATAATCGAATCAGGATAGATCGTGAGGGTCGTATTCGAGACATCGAGTGGATGTGCACTCACGAAATAGACTCCCAATACCATGAGTGAAAGAGTGAAATTCGCGAATAAGCGCAAGAGCTTCTTCATAGGCTCGAATATTTTATAAATTTATTGAGCTATTTGTGAAGTTGTATATTTATATATTAGTTGAATAATACACATATCTCAGAGATTGCAAATATTTTTTTGACAAAATAAAAATATGTACCTATGTACATATCTTTATTTTTTAATCTTTTACAGCACCTGTCTCAGCGCTGTGATATTGAACGCATAGTCCATCTTGGTCGAGCCGAGGATACCGAGATACCCGACATGTTCTGCGATTTCGAATTTTTTCACGATCATCGTCGAGCTCTCGAGCTCTGGGAGGATATTCTCTTCACCGATGAATACAGATACTCGATTCGAGATGTCGAGTCCCGTGAGGATATCGAGAAAGTGGTGTTTGTTCTCGAGGAATTTGATCACCTGATACATCTCATCGCCGATGATTCCCCGATTACGATCGAGATAGTTCGAGAGCCCGAGATAGTAGGATGCCCCGAGATCTGGGATGCTCGCGAAGGTGATCTCACCCGTGATCTTCGTCAGTCGAGAGACGAGATTATAGAGTGTATCATCGATACGATTGATCTCGACCTTTCGAGTGTATTGTTCCTCCGCTTCGATGAAGACGGCTGGAAGTGCCTCCATAAGATAGTCGACGAATACCCTGAGTCCACGATGCGTGGGGAGTCGTCAGGCACTATTGTACGGCTGAAATATGAGTCCCATCTTTTCGAGACTCATCATATCGTTGCGGATCGTCGCGGATGAGACCTGCAGATCATGCTTCGCAAGGAGCGACTTCGATCCCGTGATCTCCCCGGTTCGGATATACTCCTCGACGATGAGCTTGAGTATGTGTACTTTTCTTTGATCGATTTTTTTCATTAGACTTTTTTTACTTTCATCGAGGCTCATCCATGTCCAATAATTTCTACTTTATCACTCGCGACCAGTGTCTCTTCCGAATCGATCGGATAATCCACTCCATCGAGGGATAT
>JAYVLL010000015.1:0-11935 GCA_043759495.1 Candidatus Altimarinota bacterium | reverse complement strand
AAGTCGGTGAAATATTCACGACTCGTATGGAAGCTCGGGATGGGAGTTTTGGTTTTGACCTCACGGCTCAGTATACGGCGGTCGATCCGATGCGGAGTATGAGCTATACCCTGGGTGAGATGAAGGAATATTTTCTCGATGCAGGTCGTGTCGTCGATGTGACTCTCGAAGAAACTCCCGAAGGTGTGAAGATTACTGAAGTATTCGATGCCGAAGAAATCCACTCTACCGATCAACAAATACAAGGATGGAGTGCAATTCTTGGAAATCTGAAGAAACATGTAGAAAGTCTCTAAATTCAGAAAACTATGAAACTCCTCCTCACCTCGAATGGTATCTCGAATCCATCCATCGCACAGGCACTCCTCGAACTCATGGATAAAACTCCAGAAACATCCACTGTTGTATTCGTCCCGACAGCGAGTACGATAGAAACTGGGGATAAGAAGTGGCTCATCGATGATCTCTGGAATATCAAATCTCTCTGATTCGAATCAATCGAGATCACTGATATTTCTGCTGTCGATGAGTCAATCTGGAGACCGAGTCTCGAACATGCTGACATCATCGTATTCGGATGAGGGAATACCTATCATCTCATGCAATGGATGGGTAGAACAGGTCTCTCGAATACCCTCAGAATGCTCCTCGAGTGAAAAATCTATATGGGCATCAGTGCCGGAAGTATGATCACCTCTCCTGATCTCAACCTGAAACTCTCAGAACATATCTACGATGCAGACCGGGTCGAGACGACTCCACTCGCTGGACTCCACTTAGTTGATTTCTATTTCCTCCCACATTTGAACTCCGATGGTTTCCCGAAAATGCGAAGAGAAAATATAGAAATGTCTGCAAAGACAATTGGCAAGCCACTCTATGCGCTCGATGATGACTCAGCTCTTCAGATCATCGATGATGATATTCGAGTTATCAGTGAGGGAGAGTATTTTGTCCTGAACCCCCTCTCAGAATAACGATCAAATAATGTCACTCTTCCACTCGCGCCTCGCATCCCATAGCCTCGATAAATACCGATTCACGACTCCCAGAGAAGTCGTAGAACACTATGGCGCCATCCAAGCGCAGGATATAGGACAAGCAACCTGGGTGATCGGTTCTCGTATAGCATGAAGTACGGAAACCATATATAAACCTCATAATTTTTTGTCATCCTGAACGAGGTGAATGATCTGCTCAAGTAAGGCGTTAATGCTCTTGTTTTTTCGTGAGAAAGTATAGAATATAAGGGTTTCACTTCCTACTATGACTCCCACTATCCTCTGACTCCGAACGACGATCTACAAGGTCGATGATCTCGAACGAGCGAAAGCTTGGTATTCGAACGCTTTTGGTGTCGTTCCCTACTTCGATGAGCCCTACTATGTGGGGTTCAATGTCGGTGGATACGAACTCGGTTTACAGCCGGAAACGACTGCAAAATGAGAAAATATCGCCGTATTTTGGTGAGTCGATGACATCGAATCGACATATGCATATTTCAAGGAATGTGGAGCAACCGAGGTCGAAAAGCCGATGAATGTCGGTGGCGATATCATGGTTGCGACACTGAAGGATCCATGGAACAATCTCCTCGGACTGATCTATAATCCCGAATTCCATTTCCAAAAATAGGCTCCAATTTTTTATTTTTTTTCTATTTTTCTTATGCAAGGACTCAATTGGCTCGCGATCGGAATCATGACAGTAGCATCATTTGCCCTCGGTGCCCTCTGGCATGGTCCACTCTTCGGAAAACTCTGGATGAAGATTCACCACGGGGACAAGAAGATTTCTGAAGAAGCAATGAAAAAAATGATGGAAGGTATGTGGAAACTCATGCTCGCGGAATTCATCGCGACCCTCCTCATGGTTATCGGGCTTGCTTGTGTCATACGAGCTATCCCGACATTTCCTCCGATGCTCACAGCCGCTATGATCTGGCTCGCATTCATCCTTCCGACGATGACATCGACCGTTCTCTGGGGCAATGATCCGAAAAAAGTCATGTGTACCAAGATCGCGATCTCGAGCACCTGCCGACTCGTCTCACTTCTCGCAACGGCATATGTACTCTCAATATAGAGATAATATTACCTCTTGAATACTCAGATTTGCAAAATCCTGAAATAGTATATAATTACACCATGATTACAGCTACTCATACTTCATCTGGACGCATAGAAAAAAAGATAGAATCCACCTATATGAAAATGGAGGAACTCTATGCCTATGTTCGTATACTCAAATCTGAGTTCGACCTTACCAATGGACGATATAGCACCCATACTTCTGCAAAATCTCTCATTCATGAGTTGGATAATTAAGAATACGGCACATTTCAAGGCACAGTACAAAATTCTTCCTCATCATATCCAAAATATAGCAAAAGGAGTTTTTGAAACGATCGAGGAGAATCCTTATGATAAGATCCTCTCTACTCATAAACTCAGGCGTGCACTTGCGAGTTATCATGGCATATCTGTGGGTAACGATTATCGAATCATTGCTCGGATCCTCGATACGAAAAAAGAAATCATACTCCATGATATAGGAACGCATGAGATGTATAAAAGCTTCCTCAGATAAACTATATATTGCTTATAATGTCTACATACCTCCTCTTCGACACTGACTGAGTCATTATCCACTCCCCCATGTGGAGCGATGAATACGCTCGCCGAACATGACTCGATCCTCTGATCATGAAGCCATTTTTCGCATGAATATTCCAGGAGTGTACGATCGGAAAGGCTGATCTCCGAGAAGTGATACTTCCCTATCTGAAGGAGTGGCGATGGGATAGGACAGTCGATGAATATCTGCAGGCGTGGTTCGATTTCGAGAATCAGCCTGATACGGTATTGCTCGCAAAGATACAAGAACTCAGAACATCCTGAATCCAGTGCCATATCGCAACCAATCAGGAGAAATATCGGCTCAAGTATCTGAAAAAGGAAATGCATTTCGAAAGTCTTTTTGATTCGATATTTTGCTCGGCAGAAATGGGGTTGAAAAAACCTGAGAAAGCATATTATGAGTCCATCATCAATACTCTCAGAGTAGATCCCAGCGATATAATCTACTATGATGATGCAGTAGAAAATGTAGAAAGTGCGAGGAAACTCGGGATACGGACAGTTCACTATAGAAGCATTGATGACTTTTTATTATAATGTATTTTTAGCTAGACAGACATATGAAGTATTTTGTTCTCACGACTCGTGGCTTTGAAAAAATAGCAGAAACGGAAATATTGCAGAAACTTTTGCATGTTACGATAGAAGAAGTTTCTTACCGAAAAGTTACTTTTGATTATCAGGGTGACATCACTGATATTGAATCTCTACGGTCAGTTGAAGATGCATTTTTATTCATTGGGAAAATTGAAAATGTCTGACATATCAGGGAAAGCCTGTCGGAGCTTATTTGAAAAATTCTGAAACTTCACATCTCAAAATACATCCCTACCATTCAATCTCTCCGAAATTCTCCGTTTGAGAACTTTTCTATATCTGCCAGTTCCGTAGGTAGGCGCAACTTTAGCTACATTGAAATAAAAGAAGCTTTAAATAAGGCTCTTTCCGTTGAGATACCACTTTCATATGAGGATGAATCTCATGAATGATTCGATATTCGCGTTTTTCTAGAGCATAGCCATGCGTATATTTGAGTAAGACTTACCTCTAAGCCTTTACATAGAAGATCTTACAAAGTGGCCACCACAAAGGCTACACTCCGTGGAGATGTGGCTTACACCATGGCATACTTGGTAAATATTCAAAATACTGATACCATTCTGGATCCTATGTGTGGAAGTGGAACGATTCTTGCAGAAGCTTGTACTTTCAATCCATTCAGAATTCTCGGTGGCGATATAAGTAGTGAAGCAGTCGAGGTGGCTATAAAAAATCTCCATGCCTTTGACAGAAAAGTTGAAGTGCTGATTTGGGATGCAAAAAAGCTTCCTCTGGAAAATGCATCTATTGATAAAATCATCTGTAATTTGCCTTTTGGAAAGCAAATTGAAGTAGAGAACTTGAACGATTTTTACATTTCAGTACTTGATGAGTTTAAAAGGGTTCTGAAGCCAGATGGGTTGGCAGTTTTTTTAACCAGTTATGCGAGTTTTTCGGAATTAATACCCAAAAGCTTTGTTCTATCTCAGTCACTAGAAACAAATCTGAATGGGGAAGTAGCGTACCTAAACGTCTACAAAAATCCAATCCCAAGTTTAGCAGGCTAAGAGGAAGCTATAACCTATCAATATATAATAATCAATAAGTATGAATCCTATTGACCTCTACATCTCCGAGGCTCCTCCCGAACAACAAGAGCCGCTCTCAGAAACTGAAAAACAGCACCTCATCCACCTCGAAGAATCTCTCTGGAAAGAGAATACTCGATTCGATACTGCATACATGGAAAATATCCTCCATCCAGAATTCTTCGAATTCGGTCGATCAGGCCGAACGTATGAACGATCGATGAGTATCTACGTTCCAAGAGAAAGCATCAATGCTGTATTCCCTCTCAGGAATCTACAGATCCATCTCATCAATGATGATACGGCTCTAATAGTATACCAGAGTCAAGTCCAATATGAAGAATTCGAGATCGGAAATCGGAGCTCTCTTTGGGTTAGGGTCGGAACCGAGTGGAAACTCAGATTCCACCAAGGCACACCGACGACTCTCTAGTCTATGAATTCTATAAAAACCCATATCTCCTTTCTACCATTCCCTACCATTCCCTACCATTCCCTACCATCTTCTATCTTTTCTCTTTTTCTCATATGGCACAACTCTATGTCAATCTGCCGGTGGTCGACCTCCCGAAAGCAACCGCATTCTACGAAGCACTTGGATTCACGAAGAATGCAGACTTTTCGAATGCGGAAGCCTCTGCAATGATCTGGGATGATACCCTTTCCGTCATGCTCCTCACACATGGGTTCTGTACCAATTTCCTCGGGAAAAAAACCATATCAGACGCTCACACAACCACAGAAGTACTCAATGCACTCGCATTTGATTCACGAGCAGAAGTCGATGCTTTCTTCGACACGGCTATCACCGCCTGAGGACAGAAAACCATCGAAACCTATGATTACGGATTCATGTATGGTCGGGACTTCGAGGATCTGGATGGACATATTTGGGAAGCGTTCTGGATGGATCCTGCTGGGATACCGAAAGAATAAATTATTAACTCTCCCTACCATGGCACAGATCAATCCACACATCAACTTCAACGGAAATGCCGAAGAAGCATTCCATTTTTACCGATCGGTTTTCGGTGGTGAATTCTCGAAAATTACGCGTTTTAGAGAAATCGCCAGCGCGGAATATCCAGTAGCAGAAAAAGAAGTAAATAAAATCATGCACATTGCTCTCCCCATCGGGAATAATCTCCTCATGGCGAATGATGTTCCCGAGATTATGTGACGTACGAATGAAGATGAAAACAGATCGAAAATATCCATCACTGCGGAAAGTCATGAAGAAGCAGTCAGATTATTCCACTGACTTTCGGTAGGTGGACAAGTCGAAATACCTATTAGTGACAATCCTGAAGAACCCACTTTTGCGATGTTTCGAGACAAGTATGGTATCGAATGGATGGTAGAATACAGCCAAAAATAAAAATCGGTTTTGTCATTGCGAGGTACGAAGCAATCCAGTCAACTCAAAAATATTCCATCATGCAAAACACCAAGATTTTCAAAATGCCCTTCGCGAGCGTCTATCCACTCTATATCGCGAAAGTGGAGCGGAAGTGACGCACGAAGTCTGAAGTCGATACCGTCATCATGTGGCTCACGGGATATGATGAAGCAGGACTCACTCGAGTCCTCGATGAGAAGATAGATTTCGAGACCTTTTTCCGTGAAGCTCCTCACATGCACCCGAATCGCACACTCATCACGGGAAGTATCTGTGGGTACAAGATACAAGAAATCGAAGATCCTCTCATGCGAAATATCCGCTACCTCGATAAACTCGTGGATGAGATCGCGAAAGGGAAAGAGATGGAGAAGATACTCAGGATACTGTGAAAATAGGTGATTTTCCTTGCTTTTTCACGGCAAAATGATGTTTTGGCGTGAAAATCGCTCATTTTTCAGTATAATTCACGCCAGGCCATCCGTGCCTTCCGAGAAAAGTGAGTGTGGAAAATCGGGGTATAATGGACAGAATGGATGAGATCGCAAAGGGGATGGAGATAGGGAAGTAGTAAATAATACTTTATGTCCTTGCTCTGTCATTGCGAAGAACTAAACAATCTAGTTATTTTATAAGTTTCTGCTATGAAAAAACAACAATATCCTGAAAATAATTCTGAGTGACTCAAAAGCCTCTTTATTTTATGATGAATAATTTTCTGAATTTGGCTTATTTCATGAATTTGAATATTTCAACTTTTAGATTCTTGGAGTAATAGAGGAACTTTTTGAGATATGTTCTGAGCTGTTAATTCCCTCTTTTCATGACTTGCTCTAGCATGAATAATATATACTATTTTCTTACAAAGAAAAGAGTTATCACTTCAACGCAAAGAATTGGAACTCAATAGACAAGAACTCTCAAGATCAGCAAAAGCTCAAGAAAATTCAGAGAAAGAACTAAGGAGACAAGCCGATAATCTCAAAGTAACTGCAAAATTAAATGCACTTAGTACATTAATGACTTATTACAGTGATAGAGCTGTTAAGTATATGAATCATTCGGCAATTTCTAATGAATCAAGCTCTAGATATGAAGAATGTAAGTCTGAAATTGAAGAAATTCTAAAGTGAAAATCACCTTAGTCATTGCGAGGAAAGAAGCAATCCAGTAAATAACTCTCAAACATATGCTGCCATCCCTAGCAAAACGTATTCGAGATTCACAATCTAAGTTCACATTATTCCATACATCTTCAGTAACTGAAGATACACTCAATAAAGCTATCAATACAGATAAAAGCATAGACATTGATATTGCGGTTAATGTTGACTGAACTCCGTTTATTGGACATTCCCTCGAATATTATCGTATAAGCGGAGAAGATAGACCTACCTGTATGTCTTTTGAGTCTGCGTTAAGTCAAATATCCGTCTCTCATATACCCGTTATTCTCGACTGCAAAGAGTTGGGAGCTTGGTCATATATTTTAGATGCTCTGGAACGTATAGGTCCACATCGATGTATGGTGCATATTTATCCTACAGAGCTGAGATTCTCACATTTTGAGTGAGCAGACTATGACTATCCATCTGAGTGGATACCGATAGGATATCTGCGGGCTCTCAAAGAAAAATTTCCAAATGTCACAACAACAGTCAGCTGTAAATATTTACCTCCTGATACTCTAAAAAATTCTGATCATAGAGAAAAACTAATTTATATCAAAACTTTACTTCAAGAACATCACATAGATAGTCTTTGTCTGAATGTTCTAGATAATACTATGGATGATGCAACTATTGATTTTTTTCACGATGCTGGAATTATACTTCATGTAAATATAGATACGAAAGATGTGGGCACGCTTCATGGAGTATATATTTGAGAAACTGATATATTGGCACATAGCTCCGATGCAAAGAAACTTTGATACGGCAACTAGTTGAATAAAGGAATTGATATAATATTCTGGATTGCTTACCCCTCTCATGTGTCGCTCCGACTTCGTCGGATGCTCGCATTCGGGAGTATGGCTCCCTCTGGTCGCACATCGTGCCTCGCAATGACCGAAACCAAAAACTATGATATACTCCTTCTTCATCCTCGCGATTGTTTTTCTCTCCTCCTGCAACCATGCCCCACAGAAACCTGCACGAGTCGAGAGCCTTTCATCGACGAGTGCGATCGTCACCATCACTGGAGCGACTACAGATACTCCGAAGAGTGAGGCGATGACAGGAATGACTGAGGCTCCCCTTCCCGACTATCTCAAGCA
Source organism: Candidatus Altimarinota bacterium (assembly GCA_043759495.1). GTDB lineage: Bacteria > Patescibacteriota > Gracilibacteria > BD1-5 > UBA2023 > STC-74. Next base: position 3,991 of record JAYVLL010000015.1, on the reverse strand, counting down.
TACTCCGACGGGGAGTGGATTCGAGCTCGTGAAGATCCTCGATGATAACTCTGGATATACGAGATACCAGATATCCTATCTCTCAGATGGCCTGCGGATCTCTGGCATCATGAATATCCCGAAATGAGATGAGAACTATCCACTCGTGATACTCAATCATGGTCATATCGATACTGATATATATACCCTCGGTCGCGGGCTAAAAAGAGAACAAGATTATCTGGCACGGAATGGATTCGCCGTACTCCACACCGACTATCGCAATCACGCCTTCTCCGACAAGGATCTCTCGATCATCGAAGAGAAGACACTCGGGCGATCTGCGAAGTATGGAAGTGACTCAGTGAATGCGATCATCGCCGTCCGTGAAGCGGTAAAGCATGGAGTGAAAGAGCTCGCAAATGTCGATCCAGAGCGAGTCGGGATGCTCGGACACTCGATGGGAGGATGAGTCACGATGTACTCTCTCATCACGTATCCTGATCTCGTCGATGCCGCTGTCCTCTATGCGCCCGTACATTCGAATGAATACTATAATTTCGAAAAGTGGACGAAACCTCGACTCTCGAAGGCAGAATATGCAAATCTCGAGAAAGAATACTGAACTCTCTCAAGTAGTGGAACATTTCTCCCCATATCTCCAGAGTGATATCTCGCACGGATAGAGACTCCGATACAGATGTACTGGGGAACGAGCGATGATAGTTGCCCGATCGAGTGGGGACGATATATGAGTGGAACATTTGATCGAGTGGGAGTCGACCTCGAGTACATCGAGTATGATGGTGAAGGGCATGAGTTCTCGAGAGAGTGGACGAACTTTATGGAAGGAGTAGTGGAGTTTTTCGAAGAAGAGTTGTAAAATAATGAAAACTTATAATACTTCCAGATACAATATCTCTTCATGAACAAAACATCGAATGAAAAAAATCCTTAAAAAATATACCAAGACTCTCGTATTTTTGCTACTGATTTGTGGATTTCTGGTTTGGATGGGATCATTTATCTTCTCGTACGATAGGATATTCGAGAAAGGGGAAGATTTGATCTTTCATGATGTATCGAGGATCAATCCCGAGAAAGTCTTAGCCGTCGATAGCGTCAAGACTACTTCTCAGATTCAGTCAATTATCAAAGAAGCCAATGAAAAATGACTAAAAGTCAGTATAGCGTGAAGTCGGCATAGTCAGGGGTGACATACCTACTACAAAGATAGTGTCGTCATCGATATGAGAAACTATAATAAAATACTCAAGATCGATAAGGCAAATAAACTCCTCACCGTACAAGCATGAGCGACTTGGGATGATATACAAAGATATATCAATCCATATGGACTCTCAGTGAAAGTGATGCAATCTTCCAATATCTTCACCGTTTGATGAAGTATGAGTGCGAATGTACATGGTCGCGATATCGAATCCACATCGATTATCAATACGGTACAATCTTTTCGACTTTTGACCGCTTCAGGAGAAATACTCGATGTATCACGAGAAAATAATAGTGAGCTCTTCCCTCTCGTTATAGGATGATATGGGCTTTTCTGAGTCATACTTGATGCTACTTTTTCCCTCATAGAGAATGATCTCTATGAGGGAAAGGCAATACTGATTTCCCACGATGAATTTCCGAAATATTTTTCGCAAAAGATACTCACAAATACGTGAATCACCATGATGATGGCTCGACCATCGATTACTTCGTGAACATTCCTGAACGAAATCGTCGTCAATACTTGGGAGCTCTCTCTTGAGAATAAGACGAACGCACAAACTATACTTACCGAAGAAGAAAATATCTGGAGAGATAAGCTTTTCTTTTGACTTTCACGCTCTTATGAATGGGGGAAAGATCTACGATGGTATCTCCAGAAAAAGATAGAGCTCCCCCTCGGTAAAGTGCGTGTCATGACTCGAAATAATGCCATGAGACCGCCGCAAGCACCGATAGAATTTCTCGATTATTATGCGAAAAATGATACAGATATCCTGCAAGAATATTTCATTCCTACTTCGAAATATTCACTCTTCACCGAAGAAATGAAAAGAATTCTCCAAGAAAACGCTATCAATACGCTCAGTTTTACCGTCAGATATGTCCGAAAAACTTCTGATGCTCTCCTGTCATATTGCCCAAATGAAGATTGTTTTTCTATCATACTCCTTACGAATGTATGACTCGATAAGGGTTCCCAGAGACACACAGAAGAAGTAACGAGAAAAATAGTAGATGCTGCCCTCGCTCATTCGTGAAGCTACTATCTCACCTATCAGCTCTACCCTACTCAAGTACAACTGAAGAAAGCATATCCGAATTTTGATCTTTTTATTTCAGCGAAAAAGAAATATGATCCGAATGAAATATTTATCAACTCATTTTATAAGAAATATGAGAAATAGTATTATCATAGTAGTCCTCTTATTTCTCTCGTGAGTATATATATTTCTTTATACGCCAAAGTATGAATGAATGATATCTCAAAATAATCCATTATTTATTGCTCACCGTTGATATGGGAATTTTGCACCCAATAATAGTCTCTCTGGGGAAATTCGAGCAATAAAGGCTCCCCAGCCTAAAGGCGTGGGGCTTGTCCGTTCTCATGATTCATCCCCAGTCTTAAAAGACATGGGGGTTTCTCAAGGTTGTTATAAGGCATATCCTTCATTTCTCGAAAGTCAATATATTTTCCCAAGCTTGCTCTTCTCTATGCCTCTCTTATTCTGTGAAAAGTAGGTGAAATAGGCTCTGAAGATTCGGAGAATAGAGGGAAACTCTTATACTAAGGCTATGATCTTTCGAATACTTACGAGCTTCGCGCTCTTCATCTTCCTGCCCTCGATCCTCTCGGCTTCGAGCTTCTCTGATACCGAGCTCTCCTACTATCGAGACTCTATCGAAACACTGACGAGCGAAGGCATCATATCAGGATACGGAGATGGTCGATTTGGACCTGAGAACACGATCACTCGTGCCGAGATACTGAAAATCTTCCTGAAGGTGAAGTGAGTAGATGTACAAAATCTCGACAAAAACTCTGAGTGTTTTTCGGATGTGAAATCTAGCATGTGGTATCAGCCCTATATCTGTGAAGCCGTGAAGCTCTCTATCGTGAAGGGATTCGATGATAGCACTTTCCGACCGAATAACCCCGTCACCTTTCTCGAAGCACTCGCCATCGGACTCCGCCTCTATGGTCTCGCGCCCGAAAGTGAGAACCCCTGGTATCTCCCCTATCAGGAATTCGCGGAGAAAAATGGCATCCTCGATACCGAGAGTTATACTATCGAGACTCCTATGAGTCGAGGAAAAGCGAGTGAGCTCATCCTCCGTATCCGTGAGTACGCTACGAAGAAATCCCCTCTCGCTGATCTCTCGAAAGGGTGTGCGAGTCCGAAATCACTCACCAGAGGAACACATACTCTGTCGATTGCTGGAAAAACTCGATCCTACATCCTCGCAGTGCCAGGGAAGTATACCGTGTCCAATCCTGCCAAACTCATCATCGCACTCCATGGTCGAACCAATAGTAACAGTATGGTTCAGGGCTATATGGGACTCGAGGGCGGACGGAGTGGTGAACGACAGAGTGACTTCATCGTCGCCTATCCTGCGGGACTCGATGCATGAAAAGGGACACGGTCATGGAGCGCCGAGGAGAATGTCACATTTTTCGACGCGCTCGTCAGAGAGATCACCGATGCCCACTGTGTCGACAGAGGCGAGATCTCTCTCGTCGCACACTCGATGGGGGCATGATTTGCCTCGAAGCTCGCCTGTATCAGGTGAGATATCATAGAAGGGATGACGATAGTCGGTGGTGGTGGCTACATGGGAAAGTGTCGTGGTCCCGTGGCATCGCTCAGCTATCAGAATGCCGATGATCCTCTCTCTTCCTACGCGACAGCGAAGACGACAGAGAAGGTCATGCGTGAGACGAATATGTGTAGCGAGAGCTCCCATACACGCACTATCGGAGGGCTCTCAT
>JAYVLL010000014.1:0-2289 GCA_043759495.1 Candidatus Altimarinota bacterium | reverse complement strand
CATCCCACCCACAACCGCCATCTGTGCCTTGATCGAGGCATGTGGTTCATATCCTTCGATGATGATATGATGGAAATCGAGCTCATCGATGCTCTTCAGGCTCGGATCTATAGTGACTTTTGGGAAGTTTCGAGGCTCACGCGCCATCTGCTCCTTCATCTGTTCGATATGATTCTCATAGATATGCACGTCACCGAAGGTATGGATGAGTCCTCCTGCCTCGACTCCAAGAAGGTGCGCGAGGATATGGATGAGGAGTGAGTACGATGCGATATTGAACGGGACACCGAGAAAGAGATCAGCAGAACGCTGATAGAGCTGACCATAGAGTTTCCCATCCTTGATCGAATACTGTGAGAACCCATGACAGATCGGATATCGAGATGCCTCATCAGGAAGTGCCATCGAGTAGAGATACTCAGGATTCCATGCCGTGAGACAGCAGTTGCGAGCGTATGGGTCCTCCTTTAATTCCTGAAGTATCCAGGCAATCTGATCGATCGTACGACCCGGAGTTTTGGTCGGCCAGCGCCTCCAGAGCTCCCCATAGATCTTCGGGAGTTCGCCATGAGCCTGAGCGAAGTCAGCGTCTTCGAGGATTTTCTGGATGAATTCATCTTTCATCATCGCAGGCTCGAGTCCTTTTTTCACCTTATTATTGTAGATGTAGTAGGGATAATCATCCCAGATGTGGACACCGTTCTCGACAAGAAATCGAATATTCGAATCCCCACGGAGAAACCAGAGGAGCTCAGTCACGACTCACTTCCAGTAGACACGTTTGGTCGTGAGGAGGGGAAAACCGTCAGCAAAGTCGAATCGGAATTGTCATCCGAAGAAACTATAGGTGACATCACCACTTCCGAGATCCTTATTGTAGATACCGTTTTCGATCAAGTCTTTTCAGAGATCGAGGTATTGTTGTTCCGGGTGGATTGGCATAAGAAAAGAATGAAAAATTAGGTTTTTGTCATTTCGACAGAGTTCGTCTGCTTCTGTGACGAATGACGAGAAATCTTGCTCTGTCTATTGGATCGAATTATATGCAAAATAGAGAAAATACAAAGCAAAAACCCTCTAGAGTACAAAGGTAAGATAGAGGAAATATCCTGAAAGGATCATAATCCCAACCAGGAGAAATTTTCGCATGACTTCATTCCCGAGCTTGATAACATGCTTCGTTCCGAACCATCCTCCGATGAACATCCCGAGGCCAAGTGCTATCGCCCACGAGACGACATATTGACCCTGGATCATAACCGAAAGCATCGTCCCGAGAAACCAGAATATCGACATTGCCGTAGCAATTCCCTTCGCTTCCAGGGAAGAGAGTTTGAGGATAAAGGTATTCGAAAAATAGTACCATACTCCTGATCCAGCAATAAAAATATTCCCAATCATATTGAGAAAGAAGAGGACCGCGTAATAGGTATATTCTCGTTTTTTCGAGAGTTTCTCACTCTTCTGTAACCCTGTTTTCCTCACGAATGCGGCGATCGCAAGGATGAGCATACTCACTGCCGAGACGCCATAGATGACTCTATCTGGGATCGAGAAGATAAGATATGTCCCGACAAAGCTTCCCGTAAATGATGCAATTCATCAAATATAGAGAAACTTCGTAGGTATATGTCCATGTTTGTGGAAATGATAAATCCCTCCGAGTACATCCCCGATTTTTCCGAGCTTCAGGGTGATAGTGGCAAGTTGTGGGGGAATACCGAGAAGTGTGAGTCCTCATACTCAGAGTGCAGAAACTCCTCCTGATGAAAAACTCCCGAAATATGCCGAGAAAAGTCAGACCAGGAATATGAGAAATGTTTTGAGTTCTTCGGGCATAAGCAGTTTTATAGTCTTTTGAAGTGTATATTTTTGTCATTCCTGCGGATGCAGGAATCTTAGATACTTTTAAAATACTGGGAGATTTTCTCTATCATATCCTCCGTATTTTCGTATTCGATATAATTCTCCGTTATAAATTTTAAACTTGATGAAATTTTCGATCACTCCTTATGGATACAAAGGATTCTCTTCTCATAAGCGCTTGCAAGTCATATCTCGATACCGAGCCCTGTTGCAGGAACACTCACCTCTGCGATGAAGAGATCAACTGTCTTCAATGATTCTCGGGAATTAACATGAATAGTTCCATCATGCGGAAATATCCATACATGATCCTGAAAAAAAGAAGCATTCTGTATTGGTCCATAGAGCTCCGTCACAAAATCAATACTTCTGGAATGTCAAAGTTGGATGATCATACTACTCAATAGTAAAAACATTCTCCGT
>JAYVLL010000013.1:0-3274 GCA_043759495.1 Candidatus Altimarinota bacterium | reverse complement strand
TATATTGCATTTTCTGAAAGTATTTCTATACTTATGGGAGTTTCCTCTTCCTGCTGAACTCGAGTGGCTTCGAAGGAGGGGAGAGAAACTGAATGAAGTGTCTTTTCATCGTCGAAATCTGGGGGCTTGTCCTTCGGTGCTTCAGCGAAGAAGGGAAGCTTGGGTGGAACCGTCCGAAATAATGCAAAATTCAAAATGCAAAATTAGGACCCCAAGAAAGTATATCTTTTTTGTGGGTCTTTTTTTATGTCTTCACTAGAACAACTCCAAGCAGAGATCACATCTATCCAGAGGCGCAATGCCCGAGTAGAAACAGAAAAATCCTGGGAAACCTCGTGGCAGAGAAAATTTGGTATCATCGTGACGACCTACTGAGTGATGATACTCATTTTCTGGTCACTCGGAAATACTGAACCATTCCTGAATGCTCTCATCCCGACACTCGGATATACACTTTCCACACTATCGATGGGATGGATGAAGAAATGGTTTCTTAAAAGATAAGTTAAAGAATTCAAATTATATTTTTTATAAAGATCATATGGTTGATGGTACAAAGTTAGAATCGTTTGTTAGTAACCATTCTTCATGGTTCGATTGTTGACAGATGGGTAATGGAATAACTTTTTTCTGAAACTGTTATCTTATTGATGAACTTTCTAATGTGCATACACTTCTTTATGTACTATTTTTTGTAATAATTTTAACTTGATTTTCCCTATTTTATCGCAGACTCTTTCTTAAAGATACTTCTTTTACGATAGATATAATTTTGCTATTGCTACTTTTTAGTATATCTATTTTCACTTATTTGTTTTACTACTTCTTTTTAAAAACTTATCTCTAACTTTCTCACTTATGTCCACTCTCGAAATGTCCACCCTCGTCACCTTTGCGAAAACAAAAGGTTTTGTCTATCAAGGTTCTGAAATCTATGGAGGTCTTGCGAACTCTTGGGACTATGGTCCACTTGGTGCACTTCTCAAAGAAAATATCAAAAATCTCTGGATCAAGGAGTTCGTCCAGAAACGCAAGGACATGGTCCTCCTCGATGCGGCGATCATGATGAATCCCCAAACCTGGATTGCATCAGGTCATGTCGGATCATTCTCTGATCCACTTATCGATTGTAAAGCATGTAACAAACGATTTCGAGCCGATAAGCTCATCGAAGAAAGGATATCTTATTGAGTTGATGTATTGAGTTATTGTAAAAAGGTCTATTGAGAATCTAAAGAATGGATAGATGCATATAATAATAACATAAAACTTAACTGAAATTCAAAGATACCAAATCAGGCTGTCGATAAGGCACATAATTTCTATCAATCATTTATTATTGCATTTGATCAAAACAACCAGAAAGAAATGTATCGACTTATTCTTATTGGACCAAGAGAAATTTTACAATGTCCAGAGTGCAAAAAAGCAGACTGGTGAAAGATTCAAGATTTCAACCTTATGCTTTCCACTCGACAATGAGTAATCGATGGCGAATGAGAACTTATTTATCTCCGACCTGAGACGGCTCAGGGAATATTCGTGAACTTCCCGAATATTGCTCGCTCATCTCGCAAGAAGATCCCATTCGGTGTAGCACAGTGTGGAAAGGCGTTTCGCAATGAGATCACGCCGAAGAACTTCATCTTCCGAACACGAGAATTCGAGCAGATTGAGATCGAGTATTTCTGCAAGCCAGGAACGGATGCTGAGCTCTTCGAAACATGGCTCATCGATGAAGGGAGATTCTTCACTGATATCCTCGGGTTCAAGAGTGAGAAGGTTCGATTCGTCGAAATCCCGAAAGAGGGACTTTCTCACTATTCACGTCGTGCGGGGGATTTCGAATACCTCTTTCCATTCGGTTGGGGAGAGATCTCGACGCTCGCCAATAGAACTGACTACGATCTCCGGGCCCATATGGAACACTCGAAACAGGATCTTTCCTACTTCGATCCATTCGAGAATACGAAATATATTCCCTATGTGATCGAGCCATCGATCGGACTCTCTCGTCTGACGCTCGCGGCGATGTGTGATGCCTACGATGAAGTCCCAGGAGAGGAGTGAACCTCGAAAGTCGTCATGCGATTTGCTCCACAGGTTGCACCGGTGAAAGTCGGAGTCTTTCCCCTCGTGAAGAAGTTCGCGGATCAAGCAAATACACTCTATGATCTTCTTTCTGCACATTTCGTCTGTGAATATGATGATGCAGGAACGATCGGGAAACGCTATCAGCGAGCCGATGAGATCGGTATCCCATACTCGATCTGTGTTGAACCTGAGAACTATGATCAGGGTCAGGTGACGGTCCGTGATCGTGATACTGGTGAGCAGGAATTCGTGAAGATCGAGGATTTGGTCGCATGGCTGAAAAATAAAGGTTGCTAACATAGTTGAGAAATAAGTATTCCCATTTTGTCATTCCGTAGGAATCCATTTTCAAACTAAAATATGCTACCAACTAATATAATACAGGCTATAGAAAAATCTTGGAGTTGTAACACTTGCTACCCATGAGATAGCAAGAAGTGGTCAGAAGAAAATCCTTCACTTTGACAATGTGCCGTAACTGCATTATTAGTACAGGAATTGTATTGATGAGACATTGTATTCAATAAAGCACTTAATCATTACTGGAATATTTTTGATAATAGAAATGAAATCGACTTAACAAGAGACCAATTTCCTTGAATATCAGATATAGAGATAAATGAAGTAGTCGATCGAGAATCACTCTTATATTCCCAATGATCACTAAAAGCAAAAACTCCTCAACGGTATAAGCTTTTGTTACAAGAGTTTAACAAAAAATAATCTATAACTTTTCCCTATGATGCACACCCTCATCGACTCACTTCTTCACTACTTCGGGAATCTCTCATATCTCGATATCTTCGTCCTCATGGCGATGGAATCATCGATCATCCCCGTTCCATCCGAGCTCGTGATGATCCCTGCAGGAGTACTTGCAGCCAATAATGGACTCGACCCATTTCTTGCGACTCTCGTCGGTGGAGTGGGATCTGTTGTTGGTGCGCTCGCGAATTACTGGATTCTCGGGCGATGGCTCGGGCGTCCATTTCTCGAGAAATATGGAAAGTATATCCTCATCACGAAGGAGAAATATCAGAAATCTGAGGCGCTTTTTCTGAAAAATGATCGATTCTATACCTTCATCGGTCGACTGATTCCCGTGGTGCGACATCTGATATCGATCCCTGCCGGAATATTTCGCATGCGCATGATTCCATTTGTCTCCATCACGTTTCTC
>JAYVLL010000012.1:0-3682 GCA_043759495.1 Candidatus Altimarinota bacterium | reverse complement strand
ACTGACTTTGTTCCACTCGAGAGTTCTATGAGTTTTGATTCCAGTATGATGATTCCCGTATCTCAGGAGAGGAGTGTGAGAAGCTTCGACTTATTCGTTGCGTAGGATGTATTCGCAGCGGGTGATATGATCGCATAGATCGTATTGGCGTCATTGATAGCTGTCTCAAGTTTTTGGAGTATGAATAAAATATCGCTCCCGCTTCATTCCGTATTCAGGGGATATGATTTGATAATATCTTGCATATTCCGATGAAATTTCTCGGGTATGTCGATAATTCTCTGTCTATCTGTAGGATTCAGACCGAGACTATTCTTATTGGTACCCCAGTAGAGATCATACGATGAGCTATTGATGCCGAGACCATTTCGATCACCAGAGTAGAATATTTCGAGAAGCTCCGAGATGGCTTCATTGGTCTTTCCTACGAGGTATTTGCGAGCGGTTTCTTGTTTCTGGATGTTCTCAGCGATGGTCGCGCTACTCGCAACTTGACTATTCGATATGACGAATCCACGAGCTTCGAGCTGTGCTCTCTGGCTTGCGATCTTCGCATCGAGTTGTTGCCTCTGGACATCATAGGAAATATCGAGTGCTTTTTTCTTCACATCATAGGCTCGAGAGATACCACTGGATGGATTATCAATTGTCTCTGTGATGTATGCTATCCTTTTTTTGGCTCACTGGAGTTCTCCATCCGCTATAGCGATGTCAGCTCGCTTCTGAGCGAGAAGTGCGATAATCTCAGGAGTATTACTCGGTGAGTTGATAACAGCGACTTTTTGTCATTTCTTCACGGTATCACCGAGGGATACGAGCATCTCAGATATGATACCTCCACGCGATGAGAATATAGATCCGTATTCATCGGAGAGGATCGTACCTGGATAAGTTGGGATAGAGAGGGTAGCTATATCTGAAGTCCCGAGAGTCGTGAATATTGCTCACGAAGTCGTCACAATAGCAGTCTCACCGAGCTTCTCTGCGGCTTCATCGCCATGTCCACCATGTGCCATCACGAAATAGCTCCCGACCAGAGAAGCAAGGATACCTGTGATAGCGAAATAGAGAACATTTCGTTTGATTGTCATAAAAATTATGATAAAGAAGTACAAAAAATCTCTATACCAAAAAGGTATACAGAAAAATTTGTACTTTTTAGATCGACAATATCTGCTCTCCTACGAGAAAATGTCCAAATGACTCATTGGGTGGTCCAGGATAGTAGTGAGCATACCGAGAATCATCGACAATACTAGTGTCACAAAGATAATCCCTATAATAAAGGGTCAGTGTATCAGAAGCATCGAGCTGATCAGATTGTATATCACGAGACTGAAAGATAATACTACTGTTTATCTCTGAATCAGAACAATGTGGTGGCTCCGATGTATCTGTTGTTTCTACGATATGAGTTTCTCGTATCTCACCATGAGTATGCTCTATGATTACCTCTCATGTTTTTCATCCCTCAGCATGCACTATAGCCATATTCCCAAAAAGGAAAATAGCCAGGATTATTATGACACTGATGCATCTCTGATAGAGAAAAAACATATGATACTGAGTATATGGATTATGTGAGAAAAAGACAAATTATTTCCTTGTTGCAACATCCCAAGTCCGAACCAGTTCTTCGATAAAGTCTTCTTTTTCCTTTCATTCGGATGAAAGGGCTTTTGTGCCACAACAGGAGAGATGATTTTTGAGAAGTTCACGATTTGCACTTTGCAATAACCCCATAGATGCATTTATCTGGTGGGCAACATCAGCACAGTACACATCGTCATCTATCATTTTCTGAACCTTGGCAAGTGTTCCCATTGCCTTCTTGATATTGAGTTGTATTTTATCTTTTGAAACTATCATATTGAAAATTATATTGAAAAACCCTATGATTTCAGTATATTCAAATTACTTTTTAGTCAAAGTACTTCCCACATCCGTGGGATTTTATGTGCAATTTAGTTGCAGCATGTTCCATCACCGCAAGAACAAGTCTTGCAAGTACATGGATTACATGTGCATTTATTCGTAGTCATAAATAATTGTTATTAAATATACCTAACCATAGGGTATGGTTATACTATAGATATTATATAGAAAAGCAAGAAGAAATAGAAATATCTATTTCCCTGCGTCATCCAGCACTTTTAGGATATTTTTTTAGAGCCTCTTTAGACTCAGTTTACGTTGGAGTATTTGCTCGCAGGGATTTCAATACCGTATCAAGAGCTCCATCTACTATATGCTAGTCACTTGGTAATCGTGGTTTGAGTCCAGCTTCAGCACTATCCCAGGTGATTTCCAGATCCTTGATTCGTGTCTTTCCTCCTGAGAGGTCATTTTTCTCTACAAGAGAAAGAGTATCTGTTACTATGACACGAAAGGATGTGCTTGGACTTAACAGAAGTATATTCTAATAGTAGTCTCTTAATTACTCCTCATCTCCAAAAGTCGAATCTCGAGATCGTTCGATCTCATAGAATCTCTGATGTTGTTTCTCGAATTTGAGATCGACTTGCCCAGTCGGACCATTTCGGTTCTTTCGTATGAGGACGTTCACGATTCCGGGAGATTCTGAGAACTCATTATAGTAATCATCACGATAGATCATCATCACGATATCTGCATCCTGTTCGATCGATCCAGATTCTCTGAGATCTGACATCATCGGACGTTTATCAGGACGAGACTCGAGGGCTCGAGAGAGCTGTGAGAGTGCGATCACTGGGACGTCGAGCTCACGCGCGAGAGACTTCAGTCCACGAGATATCTCGGAGACTTCCTGGACACGATTCATGCTATTCCCACTCGACATGAGCTGGAGGTAGTCGATGATGACGAGATCGAGTCCGGATTCCATCTTGAGTCTTCGTGCCTTGCTCTTGAGTTCGACGAGTCCAGCACCAGCAGGGGAGTCGTCCATATAGATCTTCGATCGAGAAAGTGTCTCGAGTGCATCACCCATACGTGAGAACTCATCTTCTGAGAGTTTTCACTTCTGGAGTTTCCAGCTATCGACCGCCATGGCTGCTGCGATGAGGCGATCGGTGAGTTGTTCTTTCGACATTTCGAGTGAGAATATCGCGACATGTTTTCCTTTCTCAGCGACATTCTGGGCAAAATTCAGGGCGAGTGCGGATTTTCCCATCGATGGTCGAGCAGCGAGGATGATCAGATCACCACGCTTGAATCCTCAGAGCTTATGATCGAAGCTCGGATATCCGATCGCGATACTCGAGTGTTGTGCCATATTCGGATCAGCATGGATCGCAGCGAACTCCTCGTATCGAGCGTTCAGGATATCCTTGATCGGAGTGAGCTTGTTCTGGATAAATGTCTGTGTGACAGAAAAGAGTGATTTCTCTGCCTTTTCGAGCAAGTCTGTCGTCTCAGAGACTTCATCGAATCCTGCCTGAGTGATCTCAGTTCCTGCCTTTATCAGTTTTCGTAAGACGCTTTTATTCTTGACGATCTGAGCATATTGGTAGATATTCGCACTCGTGAAGACGCTGATGATGAGGTCATTGAGAAATATATCTCCCCCGATGGATTCGAGTTTTTTCAGATCATCGACGACTTCACGGACAGTGATCGAGTCGATCGGACGATTCCGTGCATAGAGATCCATCATCGCTGCGTAGATAATACCATGAGCAGGATCATAGAAATCCTCTGA
>JAYVLL010000011.1:0-2486 GCA_043759495.1 Candidatus Altimarinota bacterium | reverse complement strand
CGATCCTCCAGCCTTTTCGATCGCAGTCTTTGCACTCTCAGAATACGTGTCAGCTGTGACCTTCACAGCAGCAGTGAGTAAACCACGACCGAGAACCTTGAGAAGTTTTCCCTTCTCACGGACGATGCGACGCTCGTAGAGGACTGCATAGTCCACCTCCATGATACCGAGATCTGCGAGAGACTGGATAATATCGAGATTCACGATGACATACTCAGTCGGAGCATATGCCGTGAAACCTCGTTTCTTCGGAGTACGACGGAAGAGTGGAGTCTGACCTCCTTCGAATGAAGGATAGCGTTTGCGTCCTGTACGAGCATTCTGTCCGTTCATACCTCGTCCGCAGGTACCTCCGATACCAGAACTCACGCCACGACCGACACGAGTTGATCGAGTTTGAGATCCTGGATTTGGTTTGAGGGTCGAGAGATTAGTCATAGAATGAGAGATTTAGAGTGTAGGGAAATATCCATGCTTCAGGAAAAGATTCCTGCATATGCAGGAATGCCAGAGAGAGATTATTCTGCCTTCTTTTTTGCTGGAGCTTTTTTTGGAGCTGGAGCCTTTGTTTCTGTTGTTACCGTTGCCGTTTCGACCTTTGGCGTATCCGATGTTTCGACTTTCCTCGAAAAGTTCGAGAGCATTGAGAGAGGCTTGAGTGAAGCAAGGGCCTTCATCGCGACACGAGCATTGGTAATCTTGTTCGGAGCTCCATGTTGTTTCGCGATGATATCCTTGATCCCTGATACGGCGAAGATCTTTCGTACTGAACCACCGGCGATGATACCTGTACCGACATGTGCAGGATGGAGGAAGAGTGATGAGGCCTTGTAGTTTCCAGTCACTTCGTGTGGAATAGTACCAGCGACGATCGGGAAGGTGATGAGATTTTTCTTCGCATCACGGATAGCCTTCTCGATAGCGACCTGGACTTCACCCGCCTTTCCTATACCGAGTCCAACTCGACCCTTTCCATCACCGATGACGATCGATGCACGGAAACGGATCTGACGTCCACCAGCAGTGACACGAGTGACACGATCGATGGCGAGGAGTTCTTCCTTGAATTCTTTATCCTCTTCTCTCATACCATCACGACGAGGTCATTTTCTATCACCTCGAGGAGCTCCGCGATCATTTCGCTGAGGAGTTGTTGTGGGCCTCGTTGCAGCTGGAGCCGCTTCTGGAGCCACGATTGTTTCTGTTGGTGTTTCAGGATTTTGATTCTGGATATCTGACATACGAAAAAGTGAGAAAAATATGAAAATGAACTAGAACTTCAGTCAACCTGCTCGGGCTGCTTCTGCTAGAGTCTTTACGCGTCCATGGTAGAGGAAACCTCCTCGATCGAAAATACATTCCTGTATTCATTTTGCGATCATGGATTTTGCGATCTCGGATCAGACCTGTGCCGCCTTTTCGGATTTTGTTCCGGTAGTGATCGTCATATCGTGTGCAGAGCAGAGGGTGATACTGTTGATATCATCGATTGCCTGGATGGAGATATGCGTATTGCTACGAAATACTGAGAGACGTGGTTTCGTCGCAGTACCTTCGATACGTGCACGGACTCTTCTTGCGCGTGCGAGTCTGTTTTGAACTTTCTTCAACATAATTATTAATTATTAATTGTTAATTTCTCACTACTTACCTGCTGTCTTACCTGCCTTACGACGTACCTGTTCTCCCGAATATCTGATTCCCTTCCCCTTATATGGTTCTGGCTTCTTCAGTGATCGGATATAGGCAGCGAAGTATCCGAGGAGTTGCTTATCATGAGACTTGAGGTGGATTTTATTCTTTTCCTCTTTATCATTTTCGATCGTGATTCCCTCAGGAGCATCGACCATCACCTTGTGTGAGAATCCGATCGCGAGTTCGATCTTTCGAGGTCATTTGACATCGAACTTGTATCCTACACCGATGATTTCGAGTGATTTCGTATATCCCTCCGAGACACCGATAACCATATTCTGGAGCATAGCTCGAGTGAGTCACCAGTATGCACGTTGCTCGGTATTCTCGATATTCGCTATAGAGACTATGAGCATATCAGCATCTTGCTGAACGTGTACGCCAGGGAGGATATTGAAAGAGAGAGTCCCTTTTGATCCTTTTATGACCACTCACTGAGTACTGATTTCTACAGTGACTCCAGAGGGGATTTTTACAGGTTGTTTTCCGATTCGAGACATAATAGATAGTAATTAGAATTTAGCATTTAGCATTTAGCAAAGAATTTCTTGATTCTTGATTCTGAATTCTCTTAATAAACTTCACATAAGAGTTCTCCACCTACACCGAGGGCATGAGCCTCATATCCAGTGACGATACCCTTAGGTGTCGAGAGGATAAATATTCCATGACCATTTCGTGACTTCTTGATGTCAGTTGTTTTGATATATATTCTCTGACCTGGTCGAGAGATTCGACGAAATGAGGGAATATACTTGGTCTTTCGAACATCTTGGAGGGTGATCACAAAT
>JAYVLL010000010.1:0-2022 GCA_043759495.1 Candidatus Altimarinota bacterium | reverse complement strand
TATCTTACCATAACTCCTTTTTCTATGCAATGTCGGAACGGTAGAACCTAGAGGTACTCCCCCACCAGAGGTGGGGGTTTAATACATGCTGTAATTATTACTCTCAAAATACTTGCACTATATAGAGGTTTCCATTATCAATACCGTATCAGAATCCGAATTTCTTAAATATCGGTTCTATCATATTAAACCTATGTCCTCATGATTCCTCAAGTCCATCTTGGAGAACAATATCTGATGCATTTCCATAAGCAAGATTTTCACCTATAGTTCATACGTACTCAAATCACTTCAGTTTTGCAAATTCCCAAATACGATTACCATCTGGATCTATATGCCCCAGATACTTACGAGCTATCATATCGTCAACCTTTGCCTGAGCTATTCTCGAAAGGAGATCATCAAGAGATAGCAGACTTCTACCGATTCAGGAACGAATAGTATTTATCCTTCAGAGTGCATATTTTGCGACGATATCTCTATCTTTCCGAATATTTTTCATTGACTCTTTTTCATATGGCTTGATTATGCTCCACACAATGCCACGAGTGATTGGGAGATTAAAATATGCAACTCCAGTTTCCTGAACAGTTTCTATAAGATAAGTTCATGTATCACTTGTAGGTATAGAGAAAGTGATATCTTTGCCAGGTATCAGAAATGAGTTATCCGATCAAATAACTCATTTTGGAAATTGAAACTTGAGCACATTACCATTTGGAAGTGTGAGGAAATAATCTGCAGAAATTCTTGGACTCTTTGGGACCTGAAACTTAACAGTCGTATGATTTTTATAGTTTCTGATACGAGCAAATTTCTGTCCTATAAATTGGTGGGTACGATCGAGAATAACACTTCCTGAGAAAAATGTAGAAAGTCATGAAATGCGATCAAGTGAGCCCCCTGAATCAATCTGATACGCCGTGATACGAGCATCTGCATTTCCCAGATGATACCGTGGAAGCGAGTCAAAGAACATCCGAGTTCCATGCGTTTCAAAAGTTTTTGTATCTTGGGTCAGATTAAGTGATCCCCAAAATGAATCTCCAAAATCAATAAAGTTAGAATCATTCTTTTCCTGAATAGATGGAATAACTGTCTTTGTGAGTATTTCTGAAACATGAGAAGTAAAATTTTCTTGGGAAATGATGCGAATAGTAGTACGTTTTCCAAATGAAAATTCCCCAGAACGTTCAGAAACAAAAATTATGTTGTATTCGCCTGGTATTTTTGGCAATTGTATAGGAGCCACAAATCACTTATTTTTATCGAGAGAAAAGAAGTAATCTTGTCTCCAGGATCCTACACTATTCTCAATAATAAGAATAACTCAATTCTTATTATCAGTGACACGACCGCGAAAAATAGTCCCATCCCCTGCAAAATATACAGAAGGCGTTCCTGGTGAGAGCTCGACTCAGAGACTTCGAAAGAGAGATACATCGAGTGTATCCAGTGTATCAACGTCCACTGACTGGATCCGTCCAGCAGAGAGTGGAGCAAAGAGAGAGAAGGAACTTTTTGAGAGATCAATAATATTTGGGAAACGTGAACAATTCGGTCGATCATTGATACGGATAAGCGCTCCGACATCATTCGAGGATACATACACGTTTTTTCCGAGCGGGATTCCACATGCCGCAGCGGTGAATCCTGAATGTGAAAAAACATCTCCATTGGCTGTTCGGGCTCACTCGAAACTGTCTGCATAGTAAGTTGCCTCTTTCGATACAACTGCAGCGAAAGTATCACTCATAGAAATCGATACGAGCACTAATGCGAAAATCCGTAATATAAACATAATGAGAGTTATTCAGTCACTGACCCCGGAACATCCTCATCTTCATCACCCTCTGACTTATCGACGACGGTCACACTCGTGAATGCATCTTTGGCATTTTTGAGTTTTGCGAGGATCACTCACTGCGTAGTCCTTCCCGTGATACGGACATCTGTGAGAGGCACCCTGACAGTCTGTCCATCTTTCGAGATGAGTATGACGCTGCCTTCTTTTTTCTGAGA
>JAYVLL010000009.1:0-4623 GCA_043759495.1 Candidatus Altimarinota bacterium | reverse complement strand
TATCTTACCATAACTCCTTTTTCTATGCAATGTCGGAACGGTAGAACCTAGAGGTACTCCCCCACCAGAGGTGGGGGTTTAATACATGCTGTAATTATTCCTTATATAAAATATGAGTCAAGAAATTTTCATTTGGATCAGATATTTATGTAAGTATACTTACATAAATCAATATTTCTCTAAGAAAAATACTATGTACTTACAAAGAACGAGATATCTTTCCCAGATACTCCCATACCTCGGTAAACCTGTCATCAAGGTGCTTACAGGCATGAGACGCTCTGGGAAGAGTATACTCCTCGAGCAGATTATCCAGGGACAGCGACAGGAGGATGTATTCTCTCTTCATCGAGAGTGGCCTGAGTATCATGGGATTTTCTCTGATAGTGAGCTGACTCCTTTGCTCGAGAGAGCTATATCCGCAGGGAAGAGAATCATATGTATAGATGAAGTACAGCTCATCCACCACTGGGAACGATCAGTGAATGCGGTATATGCTAAGTATAGAGATATCGATATCATCCTCACAGGGTCCAACTCTGATCTCTTATCAGGAGAGCTTGCTACGCTCCTCTCTGGGAGGTATATCGAGTTTCAGGTATTCCCATTCTCCTTCTCAGAGTACTGTGAGTTCCATCATATCTCCCTATGAGAAGAGAGTTATAAGAGCTATATGAGATCGACAGGACTCCCGAGTCTATACGCTCTCCCGAGCGATGATGTGACCCAAAGGATGTGGGTAGAATCTCTGAAAGATACCATTTTTCTCAAAGATATTGCTGCACGATATGCAGTACGAGATGTGTTTCTTCTCGAGGAGTTATTTCTCTGGTTCGTGAATAATATGGGGAATATCACGAACTCATCTCAGCTCGTCAAAATCCTCGCCAACCGATGAATCAAGACCAATCATAATACAGTCAAAAACTATATCGAATATATGAAGCGGGCATTTCTCCTCTATGATGCAGCGATGTATGATCTACGTGGCAAGCAGATCTTCGATCATGAACGCAAGTTCTATATCGCGGATCATGTATTCCGGAAGGCACTCTTCTCAGGATACGATCATGGCAATGGAAAGATCCTCGAAAATCTCATCTTCATGGAGGCAATATCTCATGGATATACGGTTTTCGTGGGGCGTATCGGAGACCTGGAAGTCGACTTCGTTCTCGAAAAATATGGGAAGAAGATGTATATCCAGGTGGCATATATCCTCATAGATACTGATGTGATCGAACGAGAGTTCCGCAGTCTCAGGCAGATATCTGATAACTGGCCGAAGTATGTCATCTCTCTCGACCCCTTTTCTATTGGTACGATAGATGGTATCGAGCATATAAGTGCATGGGAGATGGAGAAGATATTCGAGTAGTTATACTATCTCAGAAGAGTCAATATACCATCGACGAGCCAGTATGGGAGGAATTCGACTCATGAACGTGTTTCTCGTATACTCCGAGTCGTGACGAGAGCTCGACCGACAGGATAATCGGCTCGAAATGACTCGAATATACTCGGGATACGAGTCTGATCACCACTCTTCGCTTCGATCAGATCACATGACCCGAGCATCACTCGATCGATGACAAAATCGATCTCCGATCCTGTTTTTTTCTTGTAGTAGTGAAGTGTATCTCATTCCCTGAGTGTCTTCTCGAGTGCATGGACGACGAGTGTCTCGGTGATCTTCCCATCCATCATGAGGGTATCATCCCAGATATTGCGCGTATACGAGAGGAGGCTCACATCATGAACATAGAGCTTCGATCGAGACGAATATTCACGAGATTTATCGCGAAAATAGGGGGCAATATCATAGATGAGATAGGAGCTCCGAAGGAACTCGATACTTCTATGGATCTGTTTTGCTGAGAGGTGAAAGAGTGAAGCTATAGCCTCTATATTGATGAGGTTCCCGGTATTTTCAGCTATCCACTGGAATATTTTTTTCGTCGGGACCACATCGTCTCCCGAGAGAAAGAAGGGAAGGTCCTGGAGAAATATACGGTCAATGATGCGGATGATAGCTTGTTTTTTATCGATAATACTCTCAGCAAAAATCACACCAGGGTATCATCCATAGATCCTATACTCCCTGAGGAGCTCAGAGAAAAGTGGTGTCAGGATGGTCCCTTCAAGCCCAGAGATATGACCTCGATCGAACTCTGTGCGTATCTCGAGAAACTCGAGAAAAGAAAGTGTCGTCATGGGGTAGATTGCCCCCCTCCCGACGAGGCTCGATCCCACCATTTTTTGTCATATATACCGTGATCCCGTAGCGATGATCTTCCATGGAAGAGTCGTATCATCGTAGAGGGACTTGAGGAGGCGATTGGGATCGGGGAGATACTGGATCTCATCGAGGAGCAGTATATATTCCTCGTTTGAACTGAGACCATATTCGAGGAGGAGGAACTGGAGGAATACACGCTTCTCGTCCATCTGCTCGAGACGGATGCGGGAAATATCTTCGAAATTGATGTATACAACTTTTTTTTGCTCTCAGCGGAGCACTTCTGATAACTGTATCATGACCGTCGTCTTTCCGATCTGACGAGCACCCGTGATGAGGATGATTTTTTCTTTTTCGAGAAGCTTCGAGAGATCCGAGAGTATGTCAGTACGGATATAATTTCTCATAAAAAGTATGATAAATTCATATAAATATGAAAATATAGTACCTTTTTTTATAGAAGTTGCAAATATTTCTACTACATGTTGATGATCAAAGGGGATTCTTCTTGTAGAGGGCTCTGAACTCTGAGTGAGTATTCCTGTACAATTCAAATATGTTTGAGTTTTTACTTGATTTATAACGAGATTCAAATACAATTGAATCATGAAAGAACTCATCCGTACAAAATATCTCCAAAGGATCCTTCCACTCTGTGGAAAACATGTCATCAAAATACTCGTATGACAGCGGCGTATCGGAAAGACGACCATACTACGACAGATCCGCGAGAGATCCGAGAAACGTGTCGCATATATCAATATGGAGGATTCTACATTCTCATACCTCCGCTCGGATGTGGAGCTCTCGGTATATCTCGAGACACAAGTAGCATGAGGCACAGAGGAGCTCTATATCGACGAGGTTCAGCTCATTCGTGGTTGGGAGAAATCTATCAATTCGATCTTTTCGAAGTATACTGGGGTAGATATATTTCTCACTGGATCCAATAGTCATCTCCTCTCTGGCGAGCTCGCGACACTCCTACGAGGGAGATGTATCGAGTTCGAGATTTTTCCATTCTCCTATGCGGAATATTGTGAGTACTTCACCCTCGATACAGGGCATGATTCATGGATGTCTTTCTATGAGCACGGAAATAGCCCTACGAACTATATGACCGATGATCCCCTCTTCCGTCTAGAATGGAAAAAGAATCTCATCAATACCATATTTCTGAAAGACATCATCGAAAGACATAGTATTAAAGATGCCTTTTTACTCGAGGAAGTATTTCTGTTTTGTGTGAATAATATCAGTAATAATACCAATCTCACCAATATTCTCAATGCACTCAAATCTCATGGTATCATCACGAACCTCACAACACTCGGGTCCTACCTCAGTTATCTCAGAGATGCCTACCTCCTGTATGAAGTAGGGCTCTACGATGTACAAGGGAAAAAGGTACTCAATCGTGAACGGAAATACTATCTCGGTGATCCAACCTATCGAAGAGTTCTCTTCTCAGGATATGATGCTGGAGCTGGGAAGATCCTCGAGAACCTGATATATCTGGAAGCTCATTCGCGATGATACCGTGTCTCTGTCGGTCGTATCGGGGATAAGGAAGTCGATTTTGTCCTCGAAAAAAATGGCAAAAAAATATATATACAAGCTGCCTATATCCTCACTGATGAGACCGTGATCGAGAGAGAGTTCGGCAATCTGAAACTCATCCGTGACTCATGGCCCAAGTATGTCGTATCCCTCGATGAGATATACTTCGGTGTGATCGACGGGATCGAGCATATCCGTGCATGGGAGATAGAGAAGATATTCGAGTAATACACTATCTCAGAAGAGTCAATATACCATCGACGAGCCAGTATGGGAGGAGTTCGGCTATTTCTCCTCAAAAGATGGCAGTAAGAGGGAAAGAATCATAAAATCTTTCCCTCCTTAAAAATGATTTCTCATTTTCAAAAAAAGATTTCTCGACTCCGCCCTTGCGGGACTCCGCTCGAAATGACAAGTTTGTGAACACCGCCTGGCAACTTATATCTCACAACTTTTAACTCCTTTTGACATTCCCCCCATTTTCCATATTATTCCCGCGAATTTGGAAGAATGTTTTTGGGTTTTCTCGAGCAAAACCCCCCTGATTCGCCACAGAAACTGGCGAATCTTCCCCCCTTCTCATGGGGGTCTCGGGCATTCCAAAATTTTTAATTATGAATTTTTAACTGTTAATTATTTCCTATGGCTACTACAAAAGATCTGAAAATGATCCGAAA
Source organism: Candidatus Altimarinota bacterium (assembly GCA_043759495.1). Taxonomy (GTDB): domain Bacteria; phylum Patescibacteriota; class Gracilibacteria; order BD1-5; family UBA2023; genus STC-74. The sequence goes on along the minus strand of JAYVLL010000009.1, from coordinate 147 downwards.
CTTTGGTATCTGTGCCCACATCGATGCTGGAAAAACGACGACGTCTGAGCGTGTTCTCTTCTATACGGGGATCAATCATAAGATCGGTGAAGTGCATGATGGAGGTGCGACGATGGACTGGATGGAACAGGAGAAGGAACGTGGTAT
>JAYVLL010000008.1:0-10284 GCA_043759495.1 Candidatus Altimarinota bacterium | reverse complement strand
GTTCCACCTACTATGAATCCTAATCGTCTCGGTGTGCTTGGTGGAGATAACCAAGGATATCCCAATGGACGACGTCTCGTAGATGATGTAGTAGACATATCACTTCGGGCAGTAGCAGGAGCTGCATATCCACTCTTTCATCCAAACTTTGTCCCTGATGCGACTGGACTCAAGCTCGGTGATGGAGTAGATAAGAACGATATGGCATTTAGAGGTACCTTCCCATATATGGCATTACCAAATCGTGGATTTGAAAGTGTAGCTCATGGTAAGTATTCAAATATTATTACTGCAACACCACGACCCCCTGTAGAACAAACACCAGCTGCACTCGTTATCTGTAATATTAGATACCATATGATGATAGGAGCTACTGGTTGGGATGTTGGCTGTCTCCAGCAATTTCTTATCGATACATGATTTCTTGCTACAAATAAACCGACTAAATACTTCGGAGAATATACGAAAAAAGCTCTTATGAACTGGCAAGCAAGTGCCAATCAAAATGTAACAGGATATCTGAATTAAGTATTCATCCTTCTAGTAGCTTTCTTACGGTTTCCTTTCAGGAATATCAGGGTAGAATTTCTACTGTGATATTCCTATAAAGTACATCATATTTATCATACACATATGTCTGACACCGCCTATAGCAAAACCCTTCTCCTCATTGTTGCGAGTATCATATTCTGTTTTCTTGCTTCTTGTAATCTTGATTCATCGTCCTGAAGTCCAAAAATCGGAAATGCATCTTCCTCTCGAACTTCGAGTGTAGAGAGCGAAATCACACAGTATGAATGAATTATTCAAGATAATTCAGAGAATATCTGAGCATATATAACGCTGAGTAGTCTCTACCAGCAAAAGATTCGCGAGACTGCGGATATATCATACTATGATACTATCGATAGCCTCATGGATAAGGCAGAAGTTCTCAGCCCGCAGGATCCTGATATACTTTCTCAAAGGGCTCAAGTCGCTCTTGGTCGACATAGCTTCCAGAAATGAAAACAATATATACTCAAAGCGCTAGCTATAAATCCAAGCCGTGCTCCATATTATTGAACTCTGGGCGATGCTCAGGTTGAGCTCGGTGAATATACAGGCGCTATCGAATCGTTTCAGAAGATGATTGATATACGCCCTGATTATAGTTCATACATACGTATCGCGTATCTTCGTGAGCTTTATGGCGATATACAAGGTGCGAAAGAGTGACTGACGCTCGCAGTCAGTGCAGGAAGTAATAATAACGAAAATATTGCATTTGCCTATACTGAGTTGTGAAAACTCAATATGCGAAGTGATCTCTCGATAGCTCAATCTCAGTTTGAGTCAGCACTGAAAATAGTGGAGAATTATCCCCCAGCCTTAGAATGACTTGGAAAAATAGCATATTTTCAGGGTAATGCAACGTGAGCAATAGCATATTTCGAAACGGCATATGAAAAAATTCCTTTGGTACAGTATCTCGTCGATATAGCTGATATATATACAGGTATATGACAAAGTCAAAAGGCCTTACTCAATCTCACACTTGCAAAGATTTCTTTTGAGTTATCACTGAATTCTGGGGTGAATAATAGTCTAGAATCATCACTATTTCTAACTGATCATGATCTCGATCTATCCTGAGCGCTTGAGCAAGTAAAGAAAAATTATGAGGAACGTCCAAATATCTTTGTCGCGGACGCACTCTCATGGGCACTCTACAAAAATCAGAAACTCTCTGAAGCAAACTCTTATACAAAAGAAACCCTGCGCATATGAGAGAATGATCCCGTCATACTCTACCATCAAGGGATGATAGCATTGGCAAATGGAAACAGGATCACGGCAAAAAAATACCTCTCCAAAGCCTTAGCTCTCCATCCGTATTTTTCTCTTTTAGATAGTGAGAAGGCAAGGGAGTCGCTCATCATATTACAATAATTTTTTCTATGAAAAAGTTCTACTCTGCTATCAATCACTATCTTTTAGCTTGTTGAATATTGATATCTTTTTTTGGAGTTGCCCAGATCTCAGAGGCTCATGAGCTCATACCAAAAGCTCTACAGGAATATGTAGTGACCCATCCAAATGCTACTCCAGCGGAAATCCAGGGTTTTGCTGAGAACCAATCACCAGAATTTTCAGAAAAGTTTAAGAATGGCACAGAGATCCTTGCGATTGTCCGAAATAATCAGACATCAATTCTCGATACCATATGGGATTTTTTTAAGCTCTGAGTCTGACATATTTTGAGCTGACCAGACCATATACTTTTTGTTCTTTCACTTTTATTGGTATTTGTCTCTTGGAAAGAAATCCTCAAACTCACCTGAGTATTCACGCTTGCGCATAGTATCACGCTGATACTTGCATGAACAGGGATACTGGTGCTGAGCTCTCGGATTGTGGAGCCGATGATAGCGCTTTCGATTGCCTATGTTGCATTTACTTCAGTTTTCCTGCGCGCCTGGTGATTTTTCTGAAAGAGCCAATCCAAAATGTTCGCCATTTTCTTCTTCGGTCTGTTTCATGGGCTCGGATTCGCATGATTGCTCCAAGAAATAAGTGTCCCACAGGATAAATTCATCTCATCACTTTTAGCCTTCAACCTCGGTATCGAAGGTGGACAACTCGTCATAGTAGGGATAGTATTCCCGTTCATATATTTCCTAAAGGATCTCAAGATCTATGAAATATTCATAAAGATTTTTTCTGCTATTATCATAGGTATTGCACTCTTTTGGTTCTTCGAGAGAATTATGGGTATATAGTCCTCTCTCAGAGTTAAAAAAATACTCCTAGAATTCTAGGAGTATTTAGTTACTTTACAAATGGTGCAACCAGCAGGGCTCGAACCTGCGACCTCCTCCTTCGCAGGGAGGCGCTCTAATCCAACTGAGCTATGGCTGCGGACAGTGCTGGCGCATTGTATAATTTTTTCTGGAAAATCAAATCTTTTTTATCTCCTCCGAGACATTTTATAGAGATCAATAAGTCCAATTTCTACGAGATAGTCGAGGTTTTTTGAGGGGATTTAAGACTGTTGGATGCACTTTCCATCTATTGGATATTTTATATTTTCTCGAATCTCTATTTGCGAGAAGGTATTTTTTCGATATAAATACCTCATACTATGGACTACAAAGTATTCGGTTGCAAAACCAATAAATATTTCGCGGAAAAATGGCTCGTGCATCCACACCTCTCAGGGAAGGATGGGTATTTCATCGCGTCATGTGTCGTGACAGACTCAGCCAAGGCAAAGTGGGTCAAGCATGCGAAGCAAAAACTCCCAACACTCAAAAATCACGAGAAACTCTATCTCTCAGGATGCGGCAATATCCGCGATGGAGTCGTGGATCCGAGATTTTTCGAAGTATATGCAGAACTCGATGCGTACCGGGAAAAGATCGAAATCCTCCCTGAAGACCCTGATGACTTCCATGTCACTCCCGAGGAGAAAAAACTCAGGATGCAGACGAAGATCCGATCGCTCCAGAAACTCTCCGGAAAAGAAATATTCACTCGGAAATATATGGTCATCCAGACTGGATGCGATAACTTCTGCACCTTCTGCCTGACAGTCCAGGCACGCGGGCGACATAAGTGGAGGCCCATGGATGAGATCATCGACGAGATTCGTGCATATGTGGCATGAGGAGGAAAAGAAGTCGTACTGACTGGGATCAATCTCTGAGCATGGTGAGCATCCACATCGAACAATTATGAAGAATCGAGATTTGTGGAACTTGTCGAAGACGTACTCGAAAAAACCTCTCTCGAGCGACTTCGTATCTCTTCATTGGGTGTCGAATTCCTCTCAGACAAGCTTATTGCGCTTTTTGCCAACCCTCGCATCAATGCCTATGTCCACCTCTCCATACAGTCAGGATCATCGAAAATCCTAAAAACGATGAACCGACACTATGATGGTGAACGTGTCCGAGTAATACTCCGAAAACTCAGAGATATAGAGCGATGAGACGGTCTCACACTCAATATCGGTGCTGATCTTATCGTCGGTTTTCCTGGTGAGACGGATGAGGATTTTCAGGATACGGTCGAGATCGTAGAACACTATCATATCACCCAATTACACGCCTTTCCATTCTCAGCGCACCTCGATCACTACTCTGTACCAGCGGGAAAGTTCGATGATCAGATACCGAACCATATCGCTCAGAACCGTATCAAACACCTGATGCAGGGAGGAAAAGAGGTATTCAGGAACTTCGCTGAAGGCATGCAAGGCAAAAAAGTGCGTGTTCTTATCGAGAAAGTTCATGCGAAAAGCTGAGAGAATATTCTCACGAACCGACTCACCGACCAGCCCACTATCGGACCAGCCAACGATCCGACCAGCCCACCATCTCACTATTTTTCCTGATGGAGTGAGAACTATCTCGCATGTGATGAGAGCAATATCAACCTCCTCGAAGATCAAGTGATCGAAAGAGGAAGGATCGTAGAAGGGATATATCTCCATGTATCGCGACGGCAGACAGAACTCCCATAGAGATCTGTGAACAAAAAATGGAATTCCATACAGTGGAACTCCATCTTGCTCATATATATTGTACCCTCTCCTCTGTCCAGAAACTCTCATCACTATTTATCGAAGATTTTACTCAGGAGCATCATTGGGATTTTTTCGAGATTCGCGAGAAGGTTCGTGATCTTGATTCAGAAGTCCAGAAGTCTCTCGATACGATCGAGCATGCGATACACCCTCCAGAGGATCATCGAAACCAGTACACCTATAGGAATAGCCATAAGTGCCAAGATGAATAAGAGGAGATCAAGTGGTTGTATAGTGATCATATTATGGATATTAGGATTTATTTGGATGGAGTGGGTCAGCCGTCGTATCAGCAGGTACTACTGGATCGGTTTCTGGTGATGTGACCGTTTCGATACCATCATAACACCGTGCTTTCCACCAGAGCTTGATCGCTTCGATATCCGTAGAACGATAGGTCTCAGCGCCACCGAAGTATATACGCATATCGACTGGCGTATCGAATCGGAGATGCCTCGCGAGATCATTCGCGAGTTGGGGCGTATAGAAACGGATCGTCGCATTATCTGACCAAGCGATCGTGGACCATATCGGAGATCTCAAGAGGATATCCTGAGCAAGATCATGTGATGCATCATAGCCGATGAGGATCAGGCGTTTCGACAGGATGGCTGCCTCATACTCAGCAAGAGTCTTGAGGACGATCGGAGTATTCTCGATCTGTTTCTGGGTAAAATCAAGTGCCTTGATTCCATACTCTTTCGACTTTTCGATATAGGGAGTGATCTTCGCGATATAGGGGAGTGATCGTTGTTTGAGTTCTTGCCAGTTCATAGGTGGGAAAATAAGAAAATGAAATTAGAGCGTTTCGAGTTTGTTGATGAGATCGGTATGTATTTTTGTGTGTTTTTGTATCATGTGGATCTTTCTCTCATCATAATGCGATTCGAGATGGAGCCAGAGTTCACGGAAACGATCGATATTCAGTGCTTCTGGACGGATGACGAACTCTTCGAATTCGAGGAGTTTGATGAGTTCATCCGTCTTGGGACCGTAGGAGATCATGAGAAATGGGATCTCATGCACGCAGGCAAATACTCCGGAATGGAAACGCATACCGACGACAGCATAGAGTGTCGGATAGACCTTCAATGTCTGTTCGATCGTTCCCGTGATATTATACTTTTTTCATTCCATGATCCGTTTGATAAACATGTGATCATTTTGGTACTCATCTCATGAGGCAGTATGGATGATAAAGATAGGATCGTATCATCGCTCTTCGAGAAATGTGTATATCTCAGCAATCACTTTCTCAGTATCGCCGAGGAATCCTCATCGAACCGAGATTCCCACGCGTTTCTTCTCAGGCAGTTTTTCGAGCTTTACTGGTTGGTAGAGAAATGCAATATCTGGTATCAGAGAACATGGAATCTCGAGGGCTTCGAGGATACCAATACTTTTCTCATCTCTGAGAATGATAAAATCTCCGGGCTTGAAGAGTTTTCAGAGCTGCATCTTATTTTTCACATTCTTGATCTCGAGGGAGAGTCAGAGATAGACGATCGCTGTACCTCCGATACGGGCGATCTTGGTTCTGAAGTACCACTGTCGTATGAGAGAGGAGAAGCTCACATCAGGTTCATTGTCGAAGATGAGTCACCCTCCACCGATGATGAGTATATCCGCACGATAGATGGTCCAGATATTCTGGATACAATAGGCAATATTGGCAAAAGGATTTCCGAAAAAATTATTCGGAAAGTATGACATGAATCGTACACTGGGATCAAAAAAGAGGGCACTTTTCGCATTATGGGTAAATACAGTAAAGGTCGCAAGCTCACCATAATGCGCCTGGAGAAACTTGAGTTCCTCCCAAAGGATCACCTCATCTCAGAGATTATACGATCCGGTCGCGGTCATGATAAGGACTTTTTTCTTTTTTATTTTTTGTGTCATAATATGCTGAATACTTCTATTCTATGTGAAACCTAGATTATTAGCAAATAATCGAAATAAATACACGAGGAAAAGCCTTCCTTCTTAGAGAATTTATTTTCTGAAATAGAAACAATGCTTTTTCTCGGAAAATTTCTTGTGATTTCATAAAAAAAACATACGATATCTACCTTACTCTCTAATGATTCATACGCATGAGTAACTCACTCAATAAGGTGCAGGTTATCTGAAATCTCACCGCAGAACCTGAGGTGCGTGAGACACCAAATGGTCAGAAAGTTGCGACTTTTTCTGTTGCGACGAATAGAAAATGGAAGGATGCAAGTGGTGTCCTCCAGGAAGATACCGAGTTCCATAACTGTGTCGCTTGGCGAGGGCTCGCGGATATCGCAGAGCAGTATATGCACAAGGGCAAGAAGGTCTATGTCGAGGGCTATCTCAAGACCCGAAGCTGGGATGATACAGCGTGAGTGAAACGATACAAGACGGAGATCGTCGCGGAAAATGTCATCCTCCTCTCATCTCCTGGTGGACGAGATGAACATGGCGGTGGATATGCAGCTGCTGCTGACTCAGCACCTCAGGAAGTCGAGAAATCCCATAAATCCAGACCAAAACCAGAGGAAGATATCACGATCGAAGATATTCCTTTCTAGAGAAATCGAAAGTATTCTTAACTACTCTTTAATAATCCAATGAAAAAAACTCTAATTATAGTACTATTGTTCGTTTTAGTACCCTCAATTCTCTATTGAAATACTCAACAATATAAAAACCACTCTATTAATAAAATAGAACAAGTTGCGACATGAAGTGTGGATTTATCAAAAATATTCGATGAAACTAATGAGAAACAATATTATGGGGAAAAAATAGTACCAACTGTGGATCATCCTATAATACTAGGGTGATGATTCGAGAAAACAGCATTATACGTTAAAAATGGGTTACTCTATAGGTATGTGGTAAATGGTGATGAGGAAGTAATTGATAAATGGAATAATGACTTTAGACTTATTAAAAATAAGTCTGGCTATTTTACTATGAGTTGATTACTTTATTATGCTTCACAGTATGATAATTCAGGTAAGATCCCACCTCTTACAAAAGTAAACAAAAAATCAATTATAAAATCTTATTCCTGTATCAACTGATTAGAAGTTGATTGAAAATTTTTTGTATCTGGTATAAAGCAAAAAATGAAGTTTTCATGAAGGAAAAATTGCTTTGAATCTGATATAATTTATGCTCTTTATGATAATTCTTGAATGTACATCTTGGAAATCCCTACTTCATGAGAGTTAAAGTATTTTCCTTGAGTTGATCCACGTAAATTGAAGGGGTTATCAGAGAAGGAAATTTTAAATCTTCCAGATAACCAAGTAAATAAACTTTCAGATTGAAAATGAAATAATTTTATCATTGAATGCTGACCTGGTTGATGTACTTATACAAAGAAGTAGAGATCGTCTTAAGATATATTTTTATCCGAGGTTCAGATTCTCCGTTTCTGACTTGAGATTATTCTCGGTTCGCAGTCTCGGATTGTAGTAGTTATAGATGAGCTTTATGAGCGCATCTTTATTCAGTGGTTCTGCCTTGAGCCCGATCGCTTCGAGACTCATCTTTACGGTCGAGAGCCGTTCGAAATTTCACTTTCTGAGTTTTTCGAGGCGGACACGATTCCCGCGAATATCAGCGACTGACTCTTCCTGTGAGAGTGCCGACCAGAACGAACGAAAAATACCGAACATATCCGATTTTTTCACACTCTCATTGTTCTCGAAATCGAAAGGAACGATAATATAGAATTCCTTCTTCATGATCTGTGCGAGATCGACGAGATTCATCAGAAAATCGATATATTTATATGTCTGTTCTTGGAGGAGTGGATTCGATTGTTTGAGTGCTACATTCTTGAGCTTATTGATGTATGCCTCGATGTCGACCTTCAGGGAACGGATGATAATCTGGATCGGAAAATTGAGAGAATTGAGGAATCGTTGGTAGGAGATGAGGATAGCATCTTGTTCTTCGGTACTTTTGAGATTGAAGTTCAGTGCATGTACCTTCAGTGCCATACGAGAAGAGCCATCCTTCATGAGGATGACATTATCTCGGATTTCTGAGAATGGAAGGTATCGCTGCGTGCTCGAATCTTTCTGTGGCCTCTTTCATGTTTGTACAGATTTTTGAGTAGATTCAGTCATAGAAATAAGTGGGAACGAGGGTTAGAGTTTGAGGATTTTTTCTGATACCTGGACATCATCACTGATTCTCGACTCGAGGGACTTATTGCTCTCTGTCATCTGTGTGAGGTTCGGGAGTATCACATAGCCGATCTCGAGATCACTGTAGCTGTCAGTTCCATGTGACCACATCCTGGATTTTGCATTCAGTGAGAGTCTGATAATACTGAGGATCGTCGGGAGAAATGTCATTTCTGATACTCGGAGCAGTGCGATGGTGATACCGGTGATGACGATCGGAATAGCGACAATCAATCCAACTGTCTCTCCTGCTGTCGCAGAGAGTTTCTGGAAAATACCGTATGCGATACCTCACCAGAGCATCATGATCGCGAGCTGTCGGAGAGAGAGTCCCGCGACGATCGTATCTTCATTTTCGATTTGTATTGGGATCTTATACTGCATGGAACATGTTATGGTATATGTAACTAAGTATACCCTAAGAGACATGAATCTGCAAGGTATTTACATGTGTTTCTTTTGACTTTTATATTCTTCATCGTATAAATGGAGGGAATTTCCCATTGATACATTTTTGATTCTTTCTCTGTCGAGAGACCCTCACGCTGTATCATTCATTTATACTTTTCACCTCTCTCCTATGTTTTCCTTTACGAAAAACCGATTCAGATTCTATACTTTTGCTCTTGTTATATCTACAATATCACTCCTGGCACCGTTGCTTCTCTGAGTCAATCTCGGAATCGATATGACCGGAGGAATACAGATCGAATATAACTCTACCAATTGAAAAGCCGTGATCTGACAACAAAATGCAAAAACTGCAGCGAGTACACTGAAAAAAGAGATTCTCTATAATGAGAAAGAGATTATCAATGATATCACCATCTATGGAGTCGCTGGAACAGACTCATTTGTTGTCGAGGCAGGATTCAGTATCCCAGTAGGATCAAAGGTTACGGAAATCGAAGAACTCAAAGCCAATTTCGTAAAAAAACTCACGACGACACTCACGAGTGATGCTTCTCTCGGTATCTCACAGTCTCGATATGTGAATATCGGGGAATCATTCGGTGACTATATCAAAAAATCAGCCTACATCACCCTCACACTCGCGATCATCGCAATATCACTCTATATCCAGTATGCATTCCGTGGATCGATCCAGGGGATAGCGAGCTGGCCATTCGCACTCGTCACAGGAGTCTCACTCATCCATGATGTTCTCGTAGCATTTGGACTCTATGTGATCACTTCATTCTTTTTTCCTCAGTTCAAGATCGACACCTTCCTCCTCACCGCACTTCTCACGATTCTCGGCTACTCGATCAATGATACCATCGTCGTGATGGATCGTATCCGTTCGACACTGAGAGATGGTATCCACAAGAAACTCTCATTCTCTCAGATGATCGACACTGCTATCCACGACACTATGCGTCGTTCCCTCTTCACGTCGCTCACGATATTTATCGTCGTTCTCGCAATGTTCCTCTTTGGTCCTGAGAGTCTGAAGGGATTTACTCTCGCCCTCCTCTTCGGAACGATCGTCGGGACATATTCTTCGATCTGTATTGCTTCTCCACTCCTCATCGACATCAC
>JAYVLL010000007.1:0-2207 GCA_043759495.1 Candidatus Altimarinota bacterium | reverse complement strand
GAATTTTGAATTCATAAAAAAAAGTCCCCACTAGTATATAAAAAAGTGAGGAGAAAGCAATGATATTTCACAGAGAAAGGCTCTAGAGATTCGTAAAATCTGCATCGATATTTGGTGTCGCACTTGGAGAAAATGGGGAAGATGTAGAGGCTCCAAATACATTGGCAGCGATCGCCTTCATGCTGGCAAAAATCCGGTTCGGTGCGAGGTATTCCTGTATGCCTCCAAGGCCCATGAACTCGACGATCTTCGGAGCTATGAAGAGCGCGATGATGATGACGATCAATCCTATAACTGAATAGCGAATACTATTGATCGCGGGCTTCACTTTCTCATCTTTCCCTCCAGAGAGTATGAGCATCACTCCTCACCAGACGATGAAGAGTACTGCGCAGAGAACAGCGACAAATACCACAATAGCCACTCATGTCGTGATCATCTCACCGGCAGAGTAGTTATTCCCGACATCAGCGAGTCCAGTTGCATTAGCACTCGCAATTCAAAAAACAAATGTGGACATAAGACAATAGTTATAAGTCAGTAAAGTCATTTCAGAGCGTATTTGGGGAAGCAGTATTCAGTGATGGATCAGAAAAACCAGATCCTCATCAGAATATTTTTCCTGTCACTTCTCGAATAGTAGAGAATATGCTCGTAGGTCGTATCGAATCAGCGTATTCGAATCCGAGAATACGGGCAAACATCGGTGCTGCGAAGAGTACGAGCATGATGACGATCACGCCGATAATAGCGTGCCGTATGTGGTTCACCGCTGGCTTCACCTTCTCCTCCTTCCCTCATGAAGTGATCAGGAGGAGTCCGCCCCAGATGCTATAGAGGATAGAGATGATACCCGCACTTATGATAACGAAGGCGATTCCATACCGGAGTATATCATCGAATGTGTACTGATTAAATGCTTCCATAGAACAAAAAAAGACTGAACGTATAGTAGGAGAAACAGGGCAAAAGTAAAATGTTTTTTAAGGAAAAACAGAGAAAAGCCAACTAGCTGATTGGTTTGTCCTCGAGGATACGGAGATTTACTCTACTGCCGTTCTTGGAGCCAAAAACTCGGAGAACCGTACGGATAGCATCTACTGTCTTCCCTCACTTTCCGATAATAGAGCCCATATCAGCAGGATCGACCTTCAGCGTGACCAGGGTACCGAGCTCATCATGTTTCTCTATTATTTCTATTGCAGAGGTATTTTCTACGAGTGATTCGACGACCAATCTGAGAAATGCTTGTGCTTCCATAGAGGAGAGAATAAAAAAATAAAAACCGCCGAAGCGGTAAATACGAGAATTATACTTTTCGAGCAATAATCTTGGCTAATGTCTCAGAATACTGTGCGCCGTTCTTGATATACCCGTTTGCCTCTTCCATATCGAGCTCGAGGGTCTTGGTGTGTGGATCGTATGACCCGAGCACCTTCATAAATCCATGTTTTGCACTTTCACGGTGATCAGTGAGAACGACACGGTATTTTGCGATATGTTTGCGACCAACACGAGAGAGGCGAATTTTCAGCATAGGGGAAAAATTATTTAATAGTTCAAGGATGTATTACGAATAGGAGAGGAGCGGAATCTCAATACATTCGTAATTGATATATTGATACTTGAAAGATTGAATTGGTGCCCAGGACGGGGCTCGAACCCGTACTCCCGAAGGAAGAGGATTTTAAGTCCTCCGTGTCTACCATTCCACCACCCGGGCTAGGGGTAGAATTTAGATCTTAGAATTTAGATCTTAGACGGAATAAACTTTCTCTAAGTGCTAAGCTCTAAGTGCTAAGCTCTATTAGAGAATTCCTTTCTTCTTCAGAGTTTTGATAGCTTTGGCTGAGAGACGAAGTCTCAGAGTCAATCCACTTGAAGGATCCTTGATGTTTCTCCAGAAGAGATTCGGGTAGAAATGACGTTTTGTACGGCGAACTGAGTGAGAAACATTATTTCCGACTGCAGTTCGTTTTCCAGTGAGTTGACAAACACGAGACATAGAATTTATGGTTTAGGATTTAGATCTTAGGCCTTAGATTCTTGGACTTATACTCATTTCTAAGTTCTAAGTTCTAAGTTCTAAGTTCTCTATGGAATTACATGACTTTAATTTCGACACCGACACCTGCTGGTATATTGACTGATTGGAGGAGCTCAAGTGTCTTGGCTGTAGGATCCATAACATCGATGAGACGCTTATG
>JAYVLL010000006.1:0-5047 GCA_043759495.1 Candidatus Altimarinota bacterium | reverse complement strand
CCTTTCTGAAAAATGGTACGATTAAAAGGAAGATTTCTCTCTTCGCTCGAAATGACATATCGTGAGACTCGTTACTTAATTTTCGTCTTTATGCCCTTCTTCCTCCTCTATGTCACTCATCCATCGAAACCTGAAGCCATCAGAATCACGGCTGATCTCCTGAATGCTCATCTCATCACCTGTGCAAACTTTTTCCCTATCGAGAGTATGTACTGGTGGGAGGGGAGACTCACGAAAAATGATGAGATCGTCACGATCTACAAGACTCGAACAGAAAATGTCGAAAAGGTACAGAAAAAGATAGAAGAACTTCACAAATATGAAGTTCCGTGTATCATACGACTCGCAGAAGTATCGGCAAATGAGTCCTATGAAAAATGGATACAGGATAATTCAATATTGTAACTTTTCAATAAATTATATGAAAATTTTAAAAGCGGGTATTTGATGTATAGTTGCTATAATGTTATTTTTTGAACTCAAGTTACTCGCTTTTTTCTATCCATGATTTTCTGTACTCATAGAAAATCTAACTAATATTCGAATATTTATACTATTAATCCATTGAATCATAGACATTCCTTGTCAGCTTGCTGCGAGGTCGTACCAGGGTTTCACAGTTCCCAAAGATATGCGGTCGCATAGCGAAAGATTTGCTGTAATACCCCGCCGAACGATATGACATTGAACGTATACATAACAAGGTTATGTATAGTGAAATGGAATGAGCGAGGGAATAGCTTGCTACGGGGATAGCAAATCTTAGCTTATCTTTTTATTTTTATGATTTTTTTTACTCAGTGAGATAATTATTAGCTTAACTCATAGCAGATATTGAAATACGAAATTCTCATTTATTAGCCTTATTACTGTTTCCTCCATATACTTCCTATTAAGTATTTTACTTTTATTTTGAATCTATTAGTCTTTTTCCCCATGCTCGCCTACATCCTCTCTTACATCTCGTGAATCCTCACCCTCCTCATACTCGATGGTATCATGATCTGGTTTGTCATACTTCCAATGTTTAAGAAATACATTCCGACGTATCTCAATACAGATATGAATTTCATTGCGGCGATAGCATTTTACCTCCTCTATATTCTCGTCCTCCTCTTGCTCGTTATCATCCCATGAGTTGAGTGAAAGTGGTCGATCATTCAGATAATCGAGAAATCTGCCCTTTTCTGATTCTGAGCGTATATGACCTATGAGCTCACTTCGATGAGTGTGATAAAGGGGTGGAGCTGGAATATGGTTGCCATTGATACGACATGGGGAACTCTCCTCACTGTTATTATTGGGACAATGATGTATTACATTCTTACAAAATTTAACTAATGTGACGAATTGCAATAATATTACTCTCGATTGTAGCATTAATTTCTCTTGATATACTTTCCAAGTTTTTGATTCAAGATCTGTATCTTTCGAGTCGGAACTATCTTTGAGAAATGCCCTGCATGGATGTGGATATAACTACATGTGTATTTCATTACATGCCAATATTTTGAGATTTTTTTTGAATTCAGCTCTCATATAATAAGTGAGTAGCATTTTCTCTTCCGATTCAGTGATTCCCTCTTCAGAGCATTACTCTCTTCCTCATCATCGGGCTTCTCTATCAGTACATACGCGTAGAGTTCTCGAAAAACTCAAGGATACTCGATATAGGATATATACTCGTACTTGCCTGAGCCCTGTCTCATGCCTATGAGCGCATATTCGTCGGGCATGTGATCGACTTTATCGCAGTGAAATATTTTGCCATTTTGAATATTGCGGATATATTTATCTCAGTTGGTGCATTTTTTCTTATCCTTGCCTATGTCCGAAGCGGAAAAACTCGAGAATAGTACTATCGAAGACTATCTCTCACCACCGAAATACGATGCTATGGGCATGGGTATGGCATGTATCGCAGCCAGTATCACTGCTGTGGTTTCAGGAGTGATCATCATACTGATCTCGTATATATCGATCGGTAGATTCTCTCTCGAGAGTGGATTCTCCCCGATTCTCCTCGCTATGATCACGTTTTTCGGACTCACGGTCGGTAATATCCTCTATACGATACTCCTCTCGCAGATATTCCCTGAGGTATACACGCGGAGTCGGACGGCACTCGCTCAGGTCGTGAGCATGTCGATCCTGCTCTATATATTCCTGGCGCCAGTCTATCTCATCATCTCGAATCTCTCGCTCGACTCCTCGGTTGTATTGATGGCATTTGCGCTCCATGTTCTACTCAATACATTTTGCCTCCAGCTCATAGTCGGGCTCACTGCACAGTATCGATACGCACTCTTGGTACTCTATTCCTCTGTGATCAGTCTCCTGATATCGATACTCCTCACTGCACTTGCCTATACGTCACTCTCGAGCTCTTCGAATGCGATATTTCTCCTTCTCGGACTCGTGATTGTCGCACAGACATCATGATCGCTTGTTTCCAGTGGAGTCTATATCGCTTATCGATATATCTATACGACAACAGGATATGATCCTATCGGTTCGATATTTGCCCGTATAGAAAATGAGGAAAAAACGCTCGAAGGCGAGACTGAGAAGTTCCTCACACAATTCCATAAATAATATCCTATGCATACCCTCGTTCGCAAAACACTCGAAATCTACCTTCGTGAGAAACGTATTCCTATTCTCTCAGATATCGATCCATCACTCCTCGAATATACGAAATCGAAGATGTCTGTTTTTGTCACACTCTACTATCAAGGAAAGGTGATCGCATCGAGCGGACGCATCCAGTGTAAAAAAGAAAATACACTCTACGAATGCATCGATAATACCCTCCTCTGCCTGAAGGATCCACGGTTCACCGCAGAGATCCAGAATCCAGAAACAATCAATGATATACGTATCCGAGTCGATCGATTCACCGCACTCAATCGTCGAATTCTCAAATCCATAGAGGAGATCGATACTCGCGATGAGGGTATCATCCTCCTCTCTCAAAATCTCGGTAAGCTCTCGATCATCCTGCCCCATATGCTCCATCTTGACTCGACGCCTGAGAATTTCTATGTACTCGCTTGTCAGAAGGCAGATCTCGATCCTGCGAAGCTCACTCCTGCTGACTCCGTACTCTATGGGATACGGACTGAGAGTGAATCTGACTTCTAGTTCTGAGAGAGCGAATTCGGGACTCGAGAGAGAGAATTTTTCTGATAATAAGCACACCATTGTCTCAGTGTACAGGTTTCACATTTTGGCTTGCGAGCTGTACAGGTATATCTTCCGAATAATACACAGGGATGATGAAAGGTCTTTTTCTGTTCGAGAGTGCAGAGTCGATCGAGCTCCTTATCCGTGTGTTCTGGAGTGGTCGTCGACACGATGCCGATACGATTCATGACACGGTGTATGTGCGTATCGACGCCTATATAGGGCATATCATAGAGGACCGAGAGGACGACCTTCGCGGTTTTGATCCCGATTCCTGGGAAGGTCTGGAGGAGTATGAGGTCATTCGGGATGATGCCGTTATATTCTCGAGCGAGACGCAGTCATGTCGCATGGATATGGCGAGACTTATTGCGAAAAAAATTCACATACTGGAAATATCATTCGAGTTCCTCTACTGAGAGTGAGATGAGATCACTGGGTTCACGAACAATCATGAAAAATGGAGGAGTGACTCTGTTCACCTGCTTATCGGTCGTCTGGGCTGAGAGCATCACGGCGACGAGGAGCTGAAATGGAGTCGCATAGTCGAGCTCTATCTTCTTTCCTCCATAGAGATGGACGATCTCTTGTATGATGAGGTCGAGCGTATGAGACGAGATCATATTATTGATAATTTTCTCAATAGATAAGGCGCATGTTATTGGAACAAACTTCTTTGATCTTGCAGATAAAGAGTTTTCCCGGAATACGAACATCGATATAGCTCAATCCATCCGAGTCGAGAATGCCCTGATTTTTGAGAATATAGGACTTGAGTGTATTGAGCTGATTTCTCAGATTGGTATAGACATCCTCCTTCGGAGTATTCGAGATGATGAAGTCCTGAAGTGCGAAGAATATCCTTCATCCATTCTCCAGGGAGAGATGAATCTCATTTTCTTCACTGAGGTATCGGATCTTTCAGGGCTTGAGATCGGGCCATTGCTGCTTGAGGATTTCGACGATTTTCATGATAGCTGAGAGCTTGATCTCAGGGATGATCACTCGATGATCGAGGAATTCATCTTCCCCGACTTTTGTGATAATCTCGAATGCTATGAGTCCCTCGAGTTTCTCCTTCTGGATCGGTACGAGGACACCATTTTTCGAGAGTCACCATGTCTTATTCTCCCTTCATGCGATATTTGCCCTGTAGATGGTCGGATATCCTTCGAGGATGATCTTGAGTCCATTCGGATAGAGTCTGTCGATTCTGATCTTTTCGATATTATTCTGGTATTTTCTGAGACTGAGTGCTACCATCGTCTCATCGAAGAGGAAGAGATTCTCTCCGTAGATGTCCTCTATCGCACGATATGCGATATTGATATCGATTCACTCACTCGAGGACTCGATCATGACCTTCGATGGAGATATCTGGAAGTAGGATGAGAATGCAAAAATATAGAAACAGAGCAATATCAGGAGTCATCCGATATATCCGAGTATGCGCTGATCATCTACGAACAGGAGTGTATCTCGTATGATCCTCTCCTGAAAAAAGTTCGTAAATGGCTTGAGTGCCCTTTTTTTCTCACGAAAAATCCCTCATCGAGTCGTGTGTTTCTGTATACTGGGTTCACGAAAGAGGTATTTTTGTTTTTTCTCTTTTTTGATCTCAGTGTGGAATCCACGATTTTTGTAGCGTTTCGAGAAGTTACGAATCCATCTGAGAAAGTCCATATTTATGATCGAGAGTATTGATAAGTTCGAGGATATTGGTTTCTTTTTTTGCCTCTTTCATGAGCTTGAATCGTATATGTGGGATTTTTCTGAGAGAGAATTCTTTTGCTATATGTCGTTCGATATCGTGCGCTGTCGGAGCGATAAAGTGGGGAAGTCATTTCTCATCATACTGTGA
>JAYVLL010000005.1:0-8606 GCA_043759495.1 Candidatus Altimarinota bacterium | reverse complement strand
ATTAACCTCACATTTCTTCCCAATTTATACCATCACGGGTCTTATTCACAATCTGTCATGTTCAGGTTATGAAGTTTTGAAAAAATTCTTTACAACGTTTCTCATCATCTGGATCTATGTTTAGTGGATTTGGTCATCCACTTGATAGTTCTTCAGCTCATGCTGGTATGGTTTGAGAGTATCTAAAATCAGAGGACTCGAATCGGAAACCATACTTTTCTAAATCACGTACATAGTCCATTTTTTTATACTCTCATCAACGCCCAGTATTTCATCACCCAATCATCATCTCTGGAGGATTAGTTGCATTTTTACGGATATAATACATTATTGCTGCAAACATTTCTCTAAACTGCATGTATTTCACATCCTCTATATTCATTCAAGGAGGAATATCATTCTCAGTAAGTCACTTGAGTTTTCCAAATGCGCCAAGTACACCTGGTTTCCAGATTTTACCTTCAGCACTTTTATTGTGTGAACTTGTTCACATCATTCAATTTTGAGAATAGATCGAAGAGAATGATGCATTTACTAAGTTTGGGAATGCAAAAGGTGTATGATCTGGTACCATATTTCCTTCTCATACGTTTTGATTCTTATAAATTTCTCCTCATGAGATTAGTTGTCAGTTTTGCATAACACTCGTCGCAGTAAAACGCTCTTTATACGCTCTACAGAGTTTCTGATTCTCATCTTTTCAAAACTCTGACTCAGCAGAGATGTACGTATCACTCATCTGGAGGATCGGCTGGAGTTTATCTCCATACTTCATCCAGAAATCATAAATAGACGTGATCCATTTTTTTTGTACATCCTCTTTATCCTTATCTGGACTCTCATTCCCTACTTCTTTTCGCTTTTCCTCGATTTTTTTGAGTTCGTCAAAAACACTACTCGTTCGACCATTTGCCATATTTCGACGATCCACTTCTTTCGCGGCAATCTGGACAACACTTCGATAGGTATTCACGAGTGACATCTCATTTCCGAACTTGAATGCATGACTCGCACGGGCACCAGTTCCTTCGCTGTGGAGTGCCTTTCGAAAGTTCGACCCCATATATTCAGGAGCATTGGAGTATACCATGAGAAACGGCATGACATTGAGTTCTGTTGGACTTCCATTTTTGGAATGGAGCCTGTCGATTGTTCCGAGTACCTTATACCACTCACCGACATACCCCTTAGAAAGGGCATATTTATTCATCTGCTTGATATTCGATCGTTGATTGATTTCCATGTCACCCTTCTTTTTACTTTCATCTCCTCACTCAACGATCGCACCAGGAAATCTCGGTGCGATATTCGGAGGCATACGATGACCTTTTCCTTCATAGAACTTGAGTTGTCTTTCGACAAGATCTATCTCTGTAATAGCATTAACATCGTCGGCACCTTTATCAGATGATTTTATACACTTTTCTCTGAGTGCCTGTCTGGATGATTTCGAAGTATATCACTGAGTCACCGCAAGCTTATAGAACCAGAGATTCGAGTTTTTGAGATCTGAGAGCTCCTCCGGATAGAGCTGACCTGACTTTTTTGATATGTAGAGGAGTCCTGCGAGTACTTCCTCGAACTTCGCATCGTCATTGAGGAGGATTTTCTTGCGAACATAGAGGCGAGCTTCTTTTCCACTCATATCATTCTCAAGCATCTTGAGAATACCATCCATAGCTTCATTTTGTGCTGCATATGCCTCAGATCGGAGTTGGTATGAGAATCCCTCGGGCATGAGGTTTCTGAGATATTTATCTGCGAATTTCGCTGATTGGAATTTGGAATTTTTCTCGAGTTTATGCTCCCAGGCATGCTTATAGAGATCGAATGCCTTTCCAATATCAGAGAAACTGATATTATTCATAATCTTTCACCATATAGATCCATGACCATGGGGCATATGTCCCTCATGGTCTGTTTCTGGTTTATCCTTTGGATTGACGTAGGGCTTATAATCATTTTCTCTGAGGAAATTGAGCATCCCCACGATCGAGAGATTCCGTTTGTTTCCCGTAAATGCTCCGAGATTTCACTTCACCTCATCCCATCATTTTCATTTTTTATCTTTCTTGACCTTGCCGAATCCTGCCTCGACTCCGTTCGAAGAAATACCAGAAAAATACATTCATTCGCCATCATCGTTCATGAAGTGATTCACAGGAAGGCCTATATTTTTTCCATCTTCTCACTTGATAATCTGGACGAGGACGCCGTCCTTTATTTCTACGTCTTTAAATCCATCGATTCACTGTATGAGTGTATTGATATCAGTATCCGTCCCATGTTTGCCGTGTTCTTTGAGCTTGAGCGGCAGAGCAATCTTATTATAAAAATCCGTGAAACTGATGGTGTGTGTCTCTTTCCCATCGGAGATAGTGATTTTCCTGTTTATCTCTGATATATCTGTCACTTCGATGAAAAAATCTCCTCATCCAGTGACCTCCTGAGTCGTATATACCGCTCACTTTACTGGCTTCCATCCGAGGGCATCTGAGAGAGTGTCAAGTGAATCATATGCGTCTCCTTCCGAGTATACAGTCCCTATTTTCTCTTCTCATTCACTCAGAACTTCTCATGCTGCTGCGAGCTCTTCAGGACTTTTTCATCTCTTTGCAATCTCATCAGCAGAGAGAATTTCGGCCATATTATTGGGGTCTTTGAGCATTGTCCAGAGCTTGGCATAGGGTATTTCATGGATCGTCTCATGTCATGGCGTGAGCATCCCATCAGTGGTACCTCCTGACCAGTCCTCGAAACGGATACCACGATGTTTGATGGGAAGTCCTTCCTTGTCACGCTTTCCTTCGACTGGCATGGAAAACTCTGTATCGGTACCGATGATTTTCATATATACGTATGTCTTCTCACCATTCTGATTCCGTACGATACGGATATATGAATCCTTCTCGAATTTTTGAGCATTTTTTACCTTCGAAGTATTTCCTGCGTTGAGTCATGCTATACTCTTGGCAACACTTGCATGCCAGTTTCACTCGAGGTCAGGATCGATATTCATACCGTCGAGATCGAACTGAGCTATAGTTTTCTCATCTCGCATATCGATAATAGTCTCCTCGAGCTTCTGAGTGAAGAATGTTTCACTCTGTTTTCAGGCATCAAAAATCCGTTCCACAAAAGCATCGTTCTCAAGGTAATCATCTATAGGCAGTTCAATGTGTTCGGACTTTTTGTATACGTGCTCGAAGTATCTTTGTTTTTCGATTTTTTCCTCAGGAGTTCACGTCGTGAAATAGTCATCTCAGAGTATATTTTGGAGTCCGAGTCGCACTTGTTCCTTTCAGACTGCTTCAGTGATCACCTCATTTTCTACGAGGAATCGAGGTGATACGGTAGGGAGAGTGACGCGAAGGAGATCTCTTTTGAGACGGAGTTTGGTTACCTTATCTTTCGGTGATTTCTCGATGATCTTTAGGTATGTCCGAATATATTTTCTTTCGACACTTATGGCTTCGTGGAAGATCGCATTGCATGCAGCTTTTTCTGTATCATCGAGGTCTTTCGAATTGATACCGAGTTCAGTCAATCCCACAAAAGTATTTCGTGAGACGAATGTCTCTATACGATCATCACCGAAACATTCTCTTCCGAGTTTTCTTCTGAGGAGTCCAGGAGATTTGAGGTATTTTTGTATATCTTTCTCGTTTTGTTTGGATATCCATTTCTCGAGCATCTTTCGATGGTCGTTTCCATTTGGCGTATCAGCAAATGTCTCATCTGCAAAAAGTGATACAACTCTTTTCTTGAGTCGATCTTGTCAAGACTTCGTTCCCACAAGGAGCATCTGGAATTTTTCGAGTATGGTTTTTCGAGAAAGTTTATCTGGGCTTGAGATGTCTCCTTCAGTGAAGCCTTCATATCCCGCAGGTGATCTTAGGAGTCTTGTTCGCATTTCCGCACGTACCTCACCCTCTATTTGATCAGGATGATCTTTGATTTTTTGTATCAGAGTGGCTTCATTATGGAGATCTTGGAAGACGCGCTCTTCAGTGACATCTTCGAGGAGCTCAAGAAATCACTGTTTCCTCTGAGAACCATTCTGGGGAATTTCTCTTGAAGATGCGCTTGTATTGATTCCTGCCATATATTTCGAAGAGGTTATTATCCCTTGCATAGTATCCGAAATCATGAAAAAATACAAATAAAAAAATCCACTTTTCAGTGGATTTTAGATATATCAGAAATTATTTCGCAGCTGGAGCTGGTGCAGGAGCTGGAGCTGGTGCAGGAGCCGGAGCAGGTGCTACATCAGTTACAGGAGTTGGAGTTGGAGTTGGAACAGGCATAGGCTCAGGAACAGGCATTGGAGTTGGAGCTGCAACATCAGTGACAGTTGCTGGAGTTGCATCTGGAGCTGGAGCAACAGGAGTCTTGTTCTGAGCAGTACATGCAGAGAGAAGAGTAAGAAGTACTATAGAAAGTAATGCGATACGCATAATGAGAAAAAATAAGAAGTAAAGAACATGTGGAAGTGAGTATAATAGGATTGTTCGGAAATGCAAAAAGTTTTTCACATTTTCTTCACATTGGACTTTATCAATACTCTGGAAGATCTATGATGGTTGCGGAGGTATGAATCGAACATACGACCTCAAGGTTATGAGCCTTGCGAGCTACCACTGCTCTACTCCGCGATATAATGGTGCCAATGGGCGGGCTTGAACCGCCGACCTCGGGCTTATGAGTCCCGCGCTCTAACCAGCTGAGCTACATTGGCATGTTTTTGAGACTATGCCTCTGCACTGTGGCGAAGCCCTGTGATTATAGGGAAAAATAGAAACTGTCAATAAATTTTTTTACTTCATGGATGAGATCCTTCGGTTTCTTTTTTTTCAGGCTCATATTTCATTTTCAGGACATGAGCAAATATTCACACTCGTGAAGAGAGAATTTTCACGGGAATCCCGTATTGATATGATTATGGATGCCTCGATAATTCGATGATACCTCAAATAGTTCGAGAAACTGTCGACTCTGCTCTTCTGGAAACCCACCGAGAGACTTGTACATATCCCAGAAAAATGGCTTCTCAAGAGCCACCATATTCATCCAACTGAGTTCACCACGGATGATACTCCAGAGACTATGAGCAAGAACATGATGAAACAGTTCAAGCGTGAGAAATGGAAAGAAATGAATATGTTTATCTTTTGCTTCCGGGTGCATTCCTCTCGTCGATCAGAGAAGGAGGATTTCTCGATCAGGAGGTATATCAGAGAAGTCAATACATGAGCTCAGTGTCTCTGGATAGACAAAGATCGAAATCCATTCTTTCGAAATATCCAGAGAAAACATGTCTGCGATATCCTGGCGTGTATGTTTTCATAGCAGGCATGGGAAGATTCCTCCTCCCTCAGGAAGAGATGATGGGATAATTTCAATGATTTTTCTGCCTTCTGTTGACCCGATATGTTCTTTTTCATGATGCTCCACCCAGAGAGGATCGAGTGAGAGATAGTCTACCCTGAGGATCATCGAAGGATTCTGGAAAAACCGTATATCTGGAATGAATCCATGGAAAAGTGAAATACAGAATGAGGACTGGATTTCCTCACAAAATTTCTCCAGCATATTCACGCGATATTCAGGGAAAGAGTCTCTATTCTTCTCAAAAAAACTCGTAACAGTTCAGACCTCATCCGTCCAGATACGGTATACAAATATTCATGGATATACTGTCTCTAAACCCATCAAAAGTTCACAGGCGAATCCCATATCACCATAGTTATCGATGACTGAGAGGAGGATATCAATATTTTTTTTCATATCGCAATTCTATAGGGATTGGATATAATGCAAGAGAAGATACGGGTGACAATTTAAAGAAAAATCATTTCGAATCCCTGAAGTAAGAACGAAAGGGTGAGATAGTCAGTATACCCGAATGGGTGAATCTTCAACTTTTGGTACCATTAGAACATGTATCGGAAGATTTCTCTCTCATTATTTAGGAAAGAACAGAAAAATTCGCTCGAAATGACAATTTGTAAACAGTATCTAAAACCTCACCACTATGTATTCCCATATCACTGGAACACTCATCATGATCGACAGTATCACGCTCACGATCGAAGTGAAGTGAACTGGACTCGGGCTCGATATTCTCGCTTCTCCGCTCCTCCTCTCGAGTGTCCTCATAGGAAGAGAATCATCTCTCTGGATCCATCATCACCAGACAGAAATGAGTGAGACACTTTTTTGATTTACAAGCTTCGATGAGCGCTCACTCTTCCGCGAACTGAATAAGGTGAACGGTGTCGGTGGAAAAACCGCACTCTCACTGCTCGGTCTCGGTCATGAACAGCTCATGAAAGCGATACAACTCGAGGATGATATACTCCTCTCGAGTGTTCCTGGAATCGGTAAGAAAACAGCACAAAAAATCATCGTCGATCTCAAAGGTTCTATCAATTTCTCGAAAGAGTCCAAAAGTCCAAAAACTCCACACTCACATAATACACTTGTCGTCAGTTCACTCGTCCAGATGGGATATGATAAGACGCGTGTCGAGGAGATTATCGAAACACTCAGAAGCGATCTCCCACTCGCAGAAAAAGTCCGTGAAGCCATAAAAAAACTCAACTAAATATGTGAGATATCCATACCATTCGTCAGTTCTCGGAGTTGCATCAGGATGCTTTCGATATACTCATGAGGGTAAAAAAAGTACCAAATCAACGAGAAATGCAACTCTTTCACCGTGCAGAGACATATATCAAAAAAGTGTCATGGATTCCTGGTATTGCCATGATCGCGGTCGTGAATTCCCTCTCGATGTATGCGACTCATGAGGATTCTGATATCGATCTTTTTGTCGTCACTGAGCCCGGGATGATATGGTTGGTTCGATTTTGTATCACGATGCAACTCTATCTCCATGGCGTATGGCGTCACGGGGAAGATATCCGTGGGAATTTCTGTCTCTCATTTTTCGTGACGACAGATGCACTCAGCATGAAGGAGATTGCCATAGAAGATGATATCTATCTCTATAATTGGATAGCTTCTATGAAACCTCTCTACGTGAGAGCTCATACCTATACAAAATTCCTCCAGAGGAATAATTGGGTACATATACCCCCAGAGAATAGGAAGGAGAATCTCAGATACTGTACTCCAGCCCCTCAATGAAAAAGTATATCGAGAGCCCTCTCGCTCATCTGGAAGGGCATCAATATTCTCATCCGTGTCTTCTTGCTTCCGTATACACGACGCTCATGGAGGAAAAAATGAAGTCCATTTGGAGTAATCATCTCCGATACCATGCTCAAGTTTCATGATCAGGATCGGAGAAAAGAGGTACGTGACACTATCCTGAATATTTTGACAGAGTAGTGTATCTTCCTATACTGTTGGAGCTCTCCATTTTCTGCGGAGAGTGGAGAGGTTTACTCTTTACCAATTCTCGTATGAGAACTCGTATTACCTTCTCCTTTTGGAGAATTCGGATAACGATATCTTTTCGTTAATCCAGAAATAAAAAAGACATCCTGACAGATGTCTTTTTTATTTGAGAAGAGGTATTTTTACCGTCTCAGTATGAAGAGTTCGTATTACTTCCTAGACAGTGTATCTCTTTTCCTGGAAAATGCAAAATAATTTTGACAAATATTCTCACTTCCCTATACTTCCCCTACCACACATCCGGAGGGATGGCAGAGTGGTTGATTGCAGCAGTCTTGAAAACTGCCGTGCCGCAAGGTACCCAGAGTTCGAATCTCTGTCCCTCCGCCATATGATATCAAAAAGATCCGCTTGAGCGGATCTTTTATTTGGAGAGATTTACTATTGGGACAGGACATAGAGTGGTCCGACTCCCTTCGTGAGATTGAATTTGAGATTATTGATATCAGCAGCATCAAGCGTCCCGGTGAAAGGATTCGTTGTACCTGTAGCATTCCAATATCCTCCGAATTCTGTCTCGAGAAAAGCGCTTACGCTATAGTATTGCTGGACATTTATCACTCCTGTACCATAGGCATAGAATCCATTTGGACCACACCCATGATCTCTCGTTGGAAAAGGGTCCTTGAGTTCTCTATTCAGAAATACCATCAGTGAACCTGAGAGATCACAATTAGCCAAGGTGCTCGGATAACTTTCTTTATTATCACTCGCAAAGTTCGTCAATGCCGTTCCTATATCCTTGAGATGCGCTACTCTCTGTGCGTCTCTTCATCGTCCGATATAGTTCGTGATCGCTGGAAAGAGCGCGGCGGCAAGGATGCCGATAATCGCGATAACGATCATGAGTTCGACGAGGGTAAAACCACGAGTAGGAAATTTCATATATATACTTACAAGAAAAATCCCCCCAGCATATGGAGGGATTTTATAAAAATTAATTCGAGAGAACATAGAATGCACCCGCTCCCTTAGTAGGAGTTCCGAGATTGATTATTACACCTTGCCCAGTATATCCGAGTATAGAACCAGTATTTCCACCATTGACGTTTTCGAACTGGGAAGTAAGGAAAAATTGTGGCACATTGCCGGTTGAATTATTACCAGAACCATAGCCATATCTTCCGTTCGCTCCACAGCCATTATCATTGGTTGAAGTATTATCTACAGGAATACCCTTA
>JAYVLL010000004.1:0-4245 GCA_043759495.1 Candidatus Altimarinota bacterium | reverse complement strand
ACTCCGAGGAGCATGACGATATAGATGATATACTTGATGATCGAAGCAAATGTCTTCTGGAATCCGCCGAGTCACTTTTCGACCGTACAGGAGTATTTTCGAGTGGCAGGATTAGAGCAGTTTTGTTTGATAGTGGATGTTTGTTTTCAATAGTTATCATCTAAGGTTGTAAATGAATACTCTTCAATACACTTACAGTCCCCTCATGGTATACTTTCGGTGACTATTACTTTCATTTTTTTTGATTCAGAAGCAGTCTTGGGGTCGACAATTGTATCAGGCTCAGTACCAACTGCTAGAACCGTATGGGTCGATAGAAGGAGTTCGATACAAAATATACAAGTAAAAAATAAGTATTTCATATTTTAGCGTGTGAATTTGATAAGATCAGTGAGGAAGCTATAGGCTGCGAGGAGGATGAGAGTGGCGATAAAGGTATTCACCACGATAGATTTCCCCTTCTTGGTTCGTTCCTCATCACCACCGGAGGTGATATAGTAATACCCTCACCAGATGAGAAAAAATATAGCGATCGGTCCAGCGAAGAAGAGTGCGAGCGCGAATGCCTTCCCTGCGATCGTCGAGATATCTCCGGCGAAATCCCCTTTCGCGACGAGTATGCCCCAGAATCGTACAAATCCCATGAATATCAGTGCGATCGTCCCGAATATGATGCGATTTTTTGCCTTTTTCAGATTCTCCTCATCCCCTCATGAGATGATGAGCCGGAACAGTCACCAGGTGAACATCACGATCGCAATACCAAATATAAATACCTGGAGAAATCCGATGATATTCGAGAGAAATCAGTTCAGTATCGTATCATCCCAAAAAATCCCTCCCAATATCGAAGACCATCATCCGATAGGATTCCCCGATATTTCTGCAGTATTTTTCGGTACAGAGAAAAATATCTGATAGACGATGCCTGGGATATTGAGAAAGAGGAATCCGATGAGTGTATAGGTGATCTGTTTTCGTTGTGTCTTCACACGTTCCTCGTTCTCTGAGAATACCACCATATAGACACCGATCATCACGAGATAGATGAGTGCGAGCCCTGATATAAAGAGCTTTGCGACACCGAGGATTTTGAATGAGAGCGTATTTACGGCATTGATCGGATCGATATTTCAGCCCCCATTCGATACGCCTCATATGGAGGCATTTTGTATCTGATCTGCGGCTTCACGAGGGATCACGGCTCATGCAGAGGAGAAAATCCCCATCGTGAGAATGAGGATCAAGAGAATGAATATGATATTTTTTCGCTGCATGGAGGTATAATATGGGAAATTCCGGATGAATCAAGTCTCATCATCGTGGATTAGACGACTTCGAGTTCTTGCTTGAAGCCATGGATCACTTGTGTGATATGCTCACGTTCCTCGTCCATCACGATGATCTGTTTTTTCAGATCGTCTTCCTCGAGTTCGAGTGCATGGATGCGTGTCTCGTATTCAGTTTTCAGTTCTGCGATCCTATTCTGATATGATGAGATCTGTTTTCTCTTCTCTCACTTGATCCGCTCTTCTTCGAGACTGAGCTCTTCGAGTTCTCCGATAAATCCATTGAGCTTGCCCTGGAGACGTGGTGACCGAGTCATGCGTGCGAGCTCTTTTCCGATGGTATTCATCGGATGATCATCTGTCGGTGTCTCTCAGATGCTTTCCGATACTGCTTCTTCAGATGTGACATTGCCCATCGGAGTAACTATGATGTCTGCACTCTTCTGATCTTCTGGGAGAATCGTCATGATCGGATCTACTACTTCTATCGGAGTGAGTACGATCACTTCTGGTGTAGATGGGACAGAGGTATCCATGAGGGAAAAGAGTCCATCAGTCGAAGGAGTATCAGTGACGGGAGTTGGCACAGGCATATCGGTAGAGTTAGTGATAGGAGTTTCTGGAGCTGTTCATGATGTATCGAATCCAGACATGAGATTCATCAGAGGACTCTCGGTGGATACTGTTGGCAATGGCGGAATCTCACTCGGTGCACTGGTGACGATGACCTCATCTGTAGGGAGGATGATCGGTGATCATACTGATTCAGGAGGAGTGATGATCGATAGATCTGACATCGGGAGTGGCACTTCACTGAGGATAAATGCGGGCTGATCCGATGTCGTTCCGAGTGGATGAGCCATGCTTGCTGTCGCATCTCATGGGATTGATGATATAGCCATATCACTCGGTGCATCTGAGAAACTGAGGTCACCACCGATATCGAATGATACATCACCTCCTCTAGATCCTCCAAAATCGCCAGAGTTGAGAGTATTTCATATCATAGATATTCATGGTAGAGTAGTGCTCGTTCATGGTGATCCCGAGAGTGGAAAGCTCGTTCATCAGAGCATGGTGACTGGCTGAGTCGGAGGGTTCGCTCCATCTCCAGTTGCTCCTGCACCTGTAGTCCCTGTAGTCCCACTACCTCATCATGTTACACCACTTGGAGCGATCGCCCCAGTAGGAACACCCTGGAGGTTCTCACTCTGGAGGGGATCGGCGATATTGATCGCCATGGGAGTATTCTTATCGAGGAAGAGATTATCGAAGAGTCACATATACTATAAAAATTAATAACACGGTGAGTCTAACATATTCCAGAGAAAAATGCAAAAAAGTGAAATCTATTTTTATTCTCGAGTGAAATCACTATAATATTACTTGATAGCGTTCTTGATAACGTTCACAAATTTGTCATTTCGAGCGAAGGCGATAGCCGAAGTCGAGAAATCTTCCATACAAGGTACCGTAATCGAAGATGTATCCACAAGGGGCATACTCGACTATATCACGAAGATTTCATAGAAATTTTGTTCGAAATAACTACTTTATGAGATTATTAACAGTATCTAGAATTTAGAACTATGTATTTCATCTTCCAATTCCTCATCTCTGCCGGTGTCATCTATCTCATCGCGCGATCTGGATACATCGCAGGTATCGAGATCACGGGCGGATATACCTCAGCACTCCTCTTCGCAGTGATCCTCGGACTCGTGAATCTCACGCTCGGTACTATACTCAGGATATTTACCTTTCCGATCAGACTCGTCACACTTGGGGCGTTCTCATTTGTCATCACACTGATCGTCGTGAAGGTCGCTGATGAGCTCGTTCCATGAGTCACACTCACGGGAATCGTTCCGATGATCGTGATCGCACTCGCATCAGCGGTGACCTCGACTCTCCTCAAGATCATGAAGTAATGTGAGTGGTATATTTTGTATCAGAAGATCGAATATAACTCCTCCACAGATATGAATCTCACGACCCCACATCCCCTCATAGAGAGTCTCCTCTCTGGACTCTCGATCTTTCGCTGGAACACCTTCCCGCGTCTCAGAGAGATATCATCACTCGATCATCTCACGTTCGTGGCGCATATCGCCGTACTCCTCGCATCTGTTCAGGAGGAAAAGACGGGGATCCGCTATAATATGCCACTTCTCCTGCGCAAGATCCTCTTCTCAGGATTTTTCACATTTATCTACTCTGATATCAGCTCCGATGTGAAGGATCGACTGAGGCAGAGTGATCCATCGCTCTATAGTGATCTCGAACACTCACTCTACGAACAGATATTGAGATGGGATCTCGAAATGAGTATCATGTCTGATATCGAGGCATCTCGTATACCGTCACCCGAGGATGACCTCATCGCCTTCGCGAAACTCTGGGCATCCTACTATGAGGTCTACAATAACTCTCTCGTCTACCCTGATGCCTATGCGAAGGTCATGCGGAATATGATGAAGCGTGCAGAGGATCCGAGATTTGCACCACTCCTCGAATACCTCGACTTCGACCCACACAATCAGAATGATCTCGAACGGTATCTCCTCGTCATCCATCGTCTCGCTTCGAGCTTTCGCTGGAACCGTTCTGCGAGAAAATATCCCGTCTCAGTCCTCTCTCATACATATCTGATCACGTTCTTCACCTACCTCATCGCTCGTGAGCAGGGTTTCGATGAGTCTACCCTCGCGGATATGCTCCTCACGGCCCTCTATCATGATATCCCTGAGGCGATCACGGGTGATATCATCACTCCGACGAAAAAGGCCGTTCCATGACTCGAAAAAGCCCTCGAACACATCGAACATGATATGGTCGAGGACTATCTCCTCTCGTATCTCGATAGCTATGCATGCCGTGATATGATGAAGCGAAAGATGCTCACACCGTGGCAAGAGCTCCATGGCGACCTCGTGAAACAGGCAGATATCCTCTC
>JAYVLL010000003.1:0-7308 GCA_043759495.1 Candidatus Altimarinota bacterium | reverse complement strand
GGAGAAGCGTTCAAGGAAAAAACCATGGTCGGAATCAAGTATATGCTGAAGCTCCACCACCTCGTCGAAGATAAGATCCATGCTCGATCAGTTGGTCCCTACTCGATGGTCACACAGCAACCACTCGGAGGTAAGGCTCAGAATGGATGACAACGACTCGGTGAGATGGAAGTATGGGCACTCGAAGGATACGGTGCGGCGAACATTCTCCAGGAAATGCTCACGGTGAAGTCCGATGACATCAATGGTCGTACGCAACTCTACGAAGCCGTGGTGAAAGGGAAGAAGATCCGCCGTCCGAATGTCCCAGAGTCCTTCAATGTCCTCCTTCGCGAACTCCAAGCACTCAATCTCAACATCGATCTCCTCGGAGCAGATGAAGTGATCGCCCTCGAACAGGAGATGAAGGATCGATACGAGGAACTCGAGAAACTCGAATGAGCCTTCGATGTCGAGGTCGATATCCCAGAAGATGGTGAAGTGAAGGAAGAAACACCAGTGACGACTAGTTTACCAGAAGGGGATAGAGATACGGAGTAGATTATAGCAGATAGGTTGTAGCAGATAGATTGTAGCAGGTAGAAAAGGAAAGGCAGGGGATGGTCCCGTCATTCCTGCGACCCGTTCTCCGTAGCAGTGCTACTGCGAAGGGCGAAAGGCAGGAATCTCTAGCAATAGGTAACCATCCTTTGTCATCCGCCACGGCGGATCTGTCTCTATCATTTCGATACGAAATGATAGTCAGTATACCCCTTGTTGGTAGAAATCTTGCTCTGTCATTCCTGACTTGTCCCAGAATTTAAAGTTCCTCTATTCTCTAAGAATCTCATAAATTATGAAAAAACTTCTTTTACTCATTCTCATTTTTAGTCCACTTTCGATTTTTGCTACAGAAAAATGTGATCCAAATAATCGATTTTCAGATACTAATGATAGAGTCATAGAGAAAATTGTAAAAAAATGGAATACTAAAGAAATAAATAATTTAAACTCTGCATTTAAAAATAAGACATTTGATATTGCTTCACTTGATTTTGGAAGTTTAGGTTTTGCTCGACAGAAAAATGCTATAGTTTTCTGAGAATGGATATCTAGTGGATGGCTTGACTGATGACCGTGTTATTATCCTGAAAGAAAATATTCTCTCACGAAAGAAAATAGTTATTATGAGAAAGGAAAGTATCCGAAAGGTAAAAAACTTTCCTATGAAGAAGTTTTATCAGAACTTAAGGATAACGAAAAATATAACAGTTATGCTGATGAGAATTCACCATCTCTTATATCCGGTTCACTTATTGCATGAGCAGTCATATATGAAACCGGTTTGATAAATACACATCCATACATAGTAACAAAAGGTATTTGGGAGTTCGATGGAAGTACAAATTATTCTCTATGGCTTATTTGAAAAAAATATAATTATATGATTCAGTGACCTCATGATAATGATCTTTCTGATGTTGAGACTTGGAAAGAAATATTAAAGTCAGTTCAGTTTATATCAAAATAAATAGCTCTCACATCCCACCACTTCCTTCATATGGCATAGCCCGAGAGAAAGAGAAACACCGTTTCTCTCATGACCTCTTCACTCACGTGGTACGAAGGTTCCAAGTGATTTTAGTTTCAGCCGTTCCTTTTGTCATCCCGTAGGGATCCCTTTCAGAATCAAATTTGAGAAGAATTACATCAAAATCTTCTAAGTGAAAGAAAAAGAGATTCCTCTGCTTTGTTTCACTTCGCGACGGAATGACAAAAAAGAATGACAAAAATATACTAAATTCTACTCTCTAATTATCTTTCCTATGTTTCCAATGACCAAAGACCTCGAGAACTTTCTCAATGATAAAATCACTGACTACACCCAGATCGGTAAACACGCAGGACGCCGAGATATCACCGTCGGGAAAAATCTCGACAATCTCCGTGCGATCTCCGTCGGACTCGCATCAAAAGAAGATGTCCGTGCCCTTTCCTATGGTGAGGTGCTCATCTCCGAGACGATTAACTACCGTACGCAGCGTCCAGAACGAGGCGGACTCTTCTGTGAACAGATATTTGGCCCACGCAAAAACTATGAGTGTGCGTGTGGGAAGTACAAACGTATCCGCTACAAGGGTGTCATCTGTGAGCGATGTGGTGTCGAAGTGACAACCTCTCAGGTTCGACGTCAGCGAACGGGACATATCGAGCTCGCCGCTCCAGTCGCACATATCTGGTATCTGAAGAGTGTTCCATCTCGTATAGGACTCCTTCTCGATATTTCGGTAAAGCGTCTCGAACAGGTGGTGTATTTCGCCTCCTACATCATCACTGAGGTGTATGAGGAGAAGCGTGATGAGTCGATCAGGGAACTCGAACATGCGTACAAAAATCAGAAAATAATCCTCCAGAAAGAGGTACAGCAGACGATCGGAGAACTCACGCTCCAACTCGAAGAGAAAAAAATCTCAAAAAAGGAATTCCATGAACTCGAGACCCTTCATTCTCGTCGTATCGATGAACTCGATGCTGAGTATACGAAGCTGAAGGATCTCCTGAAAATCCTCAAGGTCGCGGAAGTCATCGGAGAACTTGACTATCGAGTGATCTATGATAAATTCCCTCATGTATTCAAGTGAGGAACAGGTGCAGAGAATCTGAAGTCACTTCTCGAGAGAATTGATCTCAAGGCATTTATCGCAGAACATCAGGTAGAACTCAAAACAGCTCCAAAATCGAAACAAAAGAAAATACTCCAGAAATTGAAGCTCGCTTCATCACTCTTCAAATCTGGTCAGCGGCCTGAGAATTTTATCCTCTCAGCACTCCAGATCCTCCCTCCAGATCTCCGACCGATGATCCAGCTCGATGGTGGACGATTTGCCTCATCAGATCTCAATGACCTCTATCGTCGTGTGATCAATCGAAATAATCGTCTCCGCAAACTCTCGGAACTCGGTGCTCCTGACGTCATCCTGAAGAACGAGAAACGTATGCTCCAGGAAGCCGTCGATATGCTCCTGAATGGAGATGTCCGATCGAATCGCCCTGGATATACGACTGCAACGAAGAAAAAACTCAAGTCACTTTCTGATATCCTGAAGGGAAAACAGGGTCGATTCCGACAGAATCTCCTCGGAAAACGAGTTGATTATTCTGGTCGATCGGTTATCGTCGTCGGTCCTGAGCTGAAGATGAATGAGTGTGGACTCCCGAAGATCATGGCAATCACGCTCTTCAAGCCATTCGTCATCGGAAAACTCATCGAACGTGAAATTGCCTATAATGTGAAACATGCAGAGAAGATTATCGAAGAACGAACCAAGGAAGTCTGGGATACACTCGATGAAGTCATCGAAGGGAAGTATGTCCTCCTGAATCGTGCTCCGACGCTTCACCGACTCGGTATCCAGGCATTTCGTCCTGTGCTCATCGATGGAAAGGCGATCCGACTCCATCCTCTCTGTTGTACAGCGTTCAATGCTGACTTCGACGGTGATCAGATGGCAGTCCATCTTCCACTCACGATGGAGGCTCAATTCGAAGCTGCAAATCTCATGGTCACATCGAAGAATATGCTCAATCCATCGAATGGAGAGCCGATCGTAGCACCATCTCAGGATATGATCCTCGGGTGTTATTATCTCACGAAGATCGACCTCGGGGAACCGAAACATGTCTTCGCGAGCGGTGATGATGCGATGATGGCATATGAGAACCAGGTGATCACCCTCCATACTCCGATCAAGATCCGTGTAGCAGGGAAGATCATCGATACGACATATGGACGTCATCTCTTCAATGAGATCCTCCCTGCTGAGCTCGGATATGTGAATGAAACGATCGGGAAAAATGCTGCGAAGAAACTCCTCTCTCGTTCATTCGACCTCCTCGGTGGTGAATATACAGCATTTCTCGCCGATGATATCAAAAATCTCGGATTCAAGTATGCGACGCTCTCAGGACTCACTGTATCAGCATTTGATATGATCATTCCAGTTGAGAAACATGCATTTATCCATGAAGGTGAAGAGAAAATCAAGGAAATCCAAAAAGCATTCTGGCATGGATACGTCACAGAAAAGGAACGATATCTCCAGTCTCTCCAAGTATGGGGAGCGATCAAGGGACGTGTCGAAAAAGAGATGAAAAAGAATTTTCTCCCGAATAATCCGATCTTCCACTTCGTCGATTCTGGAGCTCGAGGTTCATGGGGAAATGTGACGCAGCTCTGTGGAATGAAGGGTCTCGTGGCATCACCAACGGGTGAGATTATCGAGCTCCCAGTGAAGGGAAACTATAAGGAAGGACTCTCAGTCCTCGAGTACTTCATCAATACGCATTCATGACGAAAAGGAAAGGCAGATACGGCGTTGAAGACGGCTCAGTCAGGATACCTCACTCGTCGACTCGTCGATGCAGCACAGAATATCTTGGTTCGAGAATATGACTGTACGACGATCCACTACGAGACATTCGATCGGAGTGAGTCGAAGTCACTCTTCGGTGATACGTTCGAAAATAAGATCTATGGACGATTCACAGCGGTCGATACCTTCGATGAGCGTAGTAGACTCGTCGTTCCAGCAGGAACCCTCGTGACCAAGGAAATACTCAAGATGATCCTCGAGTCTACAGCGACACGAGTCTCAGTCCGATCTGTTCTCACCTGTGAGACAGAGGAGGGTGTCTGTCAGCGGTGTTATGGCCTCGACCTCGCGACCAGTGATATCGTGAAGATCGGTACTCCAGTCGGTATTATCGCTGCTCAGTCCATCGGAGAACCAGGTACTCAACTCACGATGCGTACATTCCACTCGGGATGAGTCGCGAAGGAGGGAGGGGACATCACGGCAGGTCTCTCACGTGTCGAGGAGCTCTTCGAGGCTCGCAATCCGAAATACCTCGCAGAAATCGCTCCATTCGATGGAAAAGTCATGGATATAGAAAGTGAAGGGTCAGAAGTGACGCTCACGATAGAGGCTCTCGATAAGTGAGTCCGTGAATACTATATCTCAGATCCGAGTATGGTTCCTACAGTGAAAAAATGAGATACCGTCGAAGAAAAACAGATCATCGCGAAGTCGAAAGAGTCTCGTCAGAAGATCCAGGTCAGTCATGCAGGTCGCATCACGAAGATGACTGATACCGTTATCACGATCGAAGATCTCATCCCTGAAACGGTCACATTCTCTATCCCTACAGGACGAAATCTCCTCGTGAAGGTCGGAAGTATGCCAAAAATCGGTTCCAAACTCACGGAAGGACATGTCAGCCTCCAGTCACTCATGGATACAGCTGGTCCACTTGCGACTGAGCTCTATATCGTCGCGGATATCAAGGAGATCTACTCTTCCCAGGGTCAGACGGTCAATGCAAAACATATCGAACTCATCGTCCGCCAGATGTTCTCGAAGGTGAAGATTACCAATGCTGGTGATTCATCATTCTTCCCTGGGGATATCGTCGATATCATCCGATTCCGAAAAGAGAATCGAGAACTCGCAAAAACAGGATTGAACGAAGCTATCGGACTCCAGCTCCTCCTCGGACTCACGAAGATCTCACTCTTCACCGAGTCATGGCTCTCGGCCGCTTCATTCCAGGAGACAGTTCGTGTTCTCGTCGATGCTTCGACATCTCGAAAGATCGATAATCTCGAAGGTCTGAAGGAGAATGTTATCATCGGTCGCCTTATCCCGACTCTGAACTACTTCGAGAACAATCGTGATGTCGGAGAATTCTTCTCACATGAGTCCGACGGTACGACTGGATATGATGACTCTCGAGATTCATTCGAGATCACGACAGCAAGTACGAGTCTGGTGTAATAGAATGTTGGAAGGTTGGAAGGTTGGAAGGTTGGAATCTCTGAAAAAAGCTTTAAAAAAATCCCTTCACGGTCAGGTGAATGGATTTTTTCTTGACTTTCTCTCTATTCGAGTATTATAGATTTTGTCTAGTATACTTTTTTCTCATTATGTCATCCTCAACTCCAACTATGATCCGTGCTATTTCACTCATTCTTATTACTCTGATGAGTCTCTCAGGACTTTCAGGTACACTCTTCGCATATTCTACGAATACACGGTATTCTCAGAAGGCAACGAAGTTCGTCGATAGCTATGTCGAACGGATGCAACGCGGTGGATACTCGACAGCGGAGATCACAGATGCACTCATCGCTCTGAGATCGAACTATATCAAGCGTCAGAAATCCCAACTCTACTCTGGAAGTGCCCTCTCAGAGATCGATGCGATCATCGAAGAGCTGGATACTGCGATAGCAGGAGTCTCGGAAGGGAATTGTTGGACATGTGGTCTCTATGATCCATTCAATGTCTATGTTCCTCCGAGAAATCAATATGTACTAAATCCAATCTATCCGACACGTCCTACCTATCCGACATACTCATATACTGCATATACACCACTGAACCCCTACCAGAATACGTACCAAAATACTATCAGTGTTGCCAATACCGTTCTTTCCATCGATACCTCGTATACGACTCAGGCCCGGACTGACCTCACTCTCCCGAGTGTGAATAGAGACTATGATATGTATACATTTATCCTCCAGTCTGGTGGCTATGCGACGAGTCAACCGACCCCCGATCGATTTATCTCATCGAGTATCGTACGTCGTCTCAATACCGCACAGAATCATACTATCGCTGTATCGTTCGGAACAGAATACAGCTACGATCGAGTGCGCAGTATTCGTACGCTTGCTGAGAATTCGATACGAAATAGCTTCTCAAATGCGACTCTCGCATCGAACTATTCGGATGGATATAGTTCACCGACGAGTGACGAGTTCGCTCGACAATCGACCTCGAATGGATCGACACGATCATACCGAACCTATAGGCTCTATGTTGCTCGTGATAACTCCAATGCCTTTCTCGTCGACTACCTCGAGACGGGGAGTGTGAATACTTCGAATTATGGCTATGGGAATAATTATAACTACAATAGTAATTACAATTCTGGGTATGGGTCATACTCGAGTACGATCAGTGGTATAAATACGGATTCTTTTGGTGATTATGGATTATATTTCACTCACTCCTATCGTATGTCGAATGGATCGAAACGGTACAAGATGTATACGTATATCCCATCAGCTGGTTCAAGTGTATCGAATATATACTCAAATCTTGGCATCAGTTCGCGAACATCATATAGTATGGGAACGAATCGAACGCAGTATGTGAATGGTCAGTATACCAACACTTCGATCAATGGCTATACGGTGAATTATGCTTCCATAAATGCGATCGAGTCATTATTTCAGTCCTATGGATACTCATCTTCTGTGAC
>JAYVLL010000002.1:0-10088 GCA_043759495.1 Candidatus Altimarinota bacterium | reverse complement strand
CTTCAGCTCAACTCATCATCCCATTTGATCACATACCACTTATCAATTGCATAAGTTCTCACATCTCTGAAACAACAAGTATTTCAGTAGAAAGCTTTGGGAGTCTATCAAGGATAGTTTTCATAGAATCTCTAACACGAGCTAACATTTGTAACGAAATTGCGTCAGGTTTTCGAATTACCTGTACCTGAGATTGTTCTTCAACAAAATGAACAAATCTATTAAACTGTTCTTGAGACATAAAAAAAACATAAACTCACGAAATAAGTAATTAAACTACTACTCTCTCTCATTTGTCAATTCTTTTTTCGTATAAAATATTTTTTGTCAATTTCAAAAATTCCCTTGCCTTCGAGAGAGAAAATCCTATACTTCCACTTATGAATCCAATATCATATATCGAGTCCGTGATCGAACAGATCGAGAACCTGAAGCAAGAGAACAATTATCCAAAAGCTCGTCAGGTTGCCCTCGAAGCACTGAAAACGCATACCGACGACTATCGCCTCTACGAGGAACTCGCGGATATCTATCTCTTCGAGAACGATCTCGAGAAGGCCGATGAGGTGCTCCAGATAGCGCGCTCCATCCATCCAGGATCAGGGACAGGCATGTACCTCGATGGCTATATTGCCACAGCGAAGGGCGAGTTCGATCGTGCGATCACCGTCCTCGAGACCGCGAATACCAATCTCCCGAACAATGCAGAGATCCTCCGAAATCTCGGATGGGCTCACGTGATGCGAGCAGAGAATGTACCAAAATGACTCGCTCTCCTCCGTCGTGCGCATGTCCTCGCTCCTCAGGAACCGATGATCATCAATGATCTCGCTGTGGCCCTCATGGCGAATGGATCTGAGGATGAGGCGAGAACCATCCTCGACAAGATCGGGCAGTGACATGTCGTCGATACATTTAGAAATACCCTCTCATAACTATGTTCACTCTCCCTGTATGAGATCTCCTCGCGAGCTACTCATGAGACTCGAAATCCTTTTCTTTTTCCTGAGCGATATATGATGGATATTATCCAGATATATCATTTCTCCAGCCCCTCGAATTCGATATCCGCATCGTCTCGATCGATGATGGTGTCGCGGTGATATTCGATACACTCTCGACTGAGGTGCGCTATGATGAGCATAACTATCCGATCAGCATCACTGGATTCGAACGGACCTGGAAGACGCATGTCGATCCACTCGTGGATGCTGATGACGTCCGACCGATAGAGAATGGCTGACAGATGATCGATCTCGCTCCTGTGATCCGTGAAGAGATCATCATGGCGTGTCACGGTTTCTAGGTACTGATTACAAATTGTCATTTCGAGCAAATCCGCCTAGGCGGATGAGAAGAGCAATCTTCCTATGAATGTTCCGAACGGTGCCTTAAACTGAAGA
The DNA here is from genome assembly GCA_043759495.1 of Candidatus Altimarinota bacterium. Taxonomy (GTDB): domain Bacteria; phylum Patescibacteriota; class Gracilibacteria; order BD1-5; family UBA2023; genus STC-74. The sequence continues at coordinate 8,685 of JAYVLL010000002.1, read as the reverse complement.
TTCACCCATTCGGGTATACTGACTATCTCACTCTTTCGTTTCACTTCAGGGATTCGAAATGACTATTTTTCTAAATTGTAAAAAGCCTCTAGTATCCGAGGTATTATTCACGGATATAGTGGTAATTCATGCTGAGAGTGTAATTATTTTCTCAATTTCCTCAGAAATGCAAAGAGAGGGTACTTCCACGACAGTGGAATAAGTATTTTTTGTCCGAATTCGAGAACATCTCCGCCGAGCTTCTCCTTGAACGCGGTGACTCATGCGAGATGATCATCATGGCTTCATGGTCGAGCGATACCGAGGAGATCATATATCTGACATCCACGACGCTTCCCTTCCTCTATAGCATGCCACTGGAGGAGGTATGGTGCCATGTGTTTTCGTACCTCACGATCTGAGCTCGAGGCTCCATAGTAATAGATGGCAGTATCTCAGTGGAAGACGAAAATCCCTGCCGCGATCACATTCCCTGCATAATAGGCAAAAGCCATTCGGGTAGTATCACCCTGATCGAGAAATGCCTCATAGTAAGATCGGCTATTGTGAGCGAATCCATCACGATCAGTCGTCTCAGCGATGAGTCACATCCAGCTATCCATATGCTCCACTGTGGACTCAACCCACTCGACTGTCACTCATCTCTTCTCTGCGAGCCTGATATTGTATCGTCCCTTCTCATGCATTTCGGAGAGGATGGTATCGAGATTTTTTCTGAGATCGAGTACACGAGTATAGGGTTCGAGAAAGTGCTTATATGGAGTAGAGTATCTCTGAGAGAGTGGTATCGGAGCATCATCGAGATACTCGATTTGCCAGTAGATGGCACCATATCTCTGCGCGATCACCGATCATGCCATGAGAAATGCAGTACCTGAACACCCTGAAGCGACTCCCAGTGAGAATGCACCGACCTGTCCGAGTCCGAGAGTACGGTACTCTATCAGGATCATATATCACGAGTACGAAAATTCTTCGACTCAGAGTGCCTGTCCAGAGCTGAGGAGGATATCTTTCCATCATTTCGACTGCCAGAAGCTGGATCCTCACTGTTGTTTCGCATGATTCATATGAAAAAGTCTATAGAAAAACTATGAAAAGCAAAGGAAAATTTGCGTCAAAAAGAAAAACCTGCTATACTCAATGGGTAAAAGGTATAGTTCTCGATGTGAAATCCTCATTTTCCATCTATAATCTCTACTCTATAATCTCTAATTTCCCTCCCTATGCTCACGCCACTCGAAGTCAACAAATTCAGCACCAATACTGGTGTACGTGTATTCGCATTCCGCGGTGAACTCGATGAGACGAACGTCGACACCTACTTCCCTGGTATCATCACTGATATCGGTGACTTCAATAAGTCTCGAACACTCCTCGACTTTGCAGAGCTCTCATATCTCAATAGTAAATCGATCGGATATATCGCTGATATCGCACAGCGAACTGAGGATGGAGAAGGGAAGTTTGCCCTCTGTTGCCTCACGAATGAAGTCCGTGATACTCTCGATCTTGTCGGGATTACGAATATCATCCCTGTCTATGAAACACAGGACACAGCACTCATCGAACTCTCAAAGTAGAGAAAATAAAGTTGATTATTGAGAGAAATTATTTATCATAATACAAATATTAATTTTTACGTATGGCTATTTTTTATCGAAATGATATCGATACATCTGAAAAAGAAGAGGATACCGTGTTAGCAAGGATTACGAGAAAAGCAACTGCTCTTTCTGAAGCCATACCAGCAGAGATACGCAATAAACTCGCAGGATTACGCGCCGATCTCCAAGGAAAAACGGAGGACTATAAAAAAGCGAGAAGCGAAACACGTGAAAATGCGGGAAAACTCAAAACAGAAATCCAGGAACTCTGACGAAATACTTCACAAGAATATGTCCGAGAAGAAAAAACGGCAAAACTCAAAAAAAATCCTAAATTCGAGAAATTACTGAATCATGCAAATGGATTTGATACCATACGAGCTGGCGATGTTCTGAGAATGCAAGCAGCAGGTGAGAATATCGCAAAGTATCTCCTCACAGATGAAGAATGAGAAGAGGTCGATCTGAGCTGATGAATAGAAAAATTCAAAGATAAGAAACTGTTAATCAATTTCGGAGCGAATACGTCATTCGATGCAAGTATCGGACTTGGAGATATTCTGCCGTATGAAGTGAAAACCGTAGAAATAACGACGGCAGATGGAAAGACGAGTACGGGAAACCTCTGAACCAAGGACTCTCGTCCAGGGCGAAAAGAACGAATTGGTTATTATGATACCAAGACTGGTGAATATATCCCTATATATAAGTGATATAGTATCAAGATACTCACTACTGGAAATATTCCTGAAAGTGATAAGGCTACATTCGAGAAAGTACAACAAACCCATATTGAAAAAGTTCGAATCGACGAAATGACTCAATTTGTACTATCAAAAAACTGAAATAAGAAAATCTCTCCTGAAGAAGCGGTGAGAATTCTCGAGTGAGAATTTCCTGATGAGCATGATGGAACATACTATCACGCCGTTTCTGAAAAGATAAATAGTGATATTGTCCGTGGAGTACATATACGTGAAGTCTATAAAGATGGAATTGGCTCTCGGGATAAATTCGTGGGAAAATTCTGATGGTATCTCAGAGATGTTATCACCAAAGATTTTCCAGATATTCCAGCATATATGCTCGTGAATCTCTTTGAACAAGAAAGCAATTTTAATCCTACGGCAATCAGTAGTGCATGAGCTTACTGACTATGACAAATACGGCCTGATACACTGACCTTTATACGAGAAAAGTCTAATATGGATTATGATAAAAATAGTCCCTACGATCAGATCCATGCAAGTGCGAATTATCTCCAATGGATTATGAAAAATAATAATTGTGATATCGGTGATGCAATACTCTATTATCATATGGGCCATAACGTGAAGGGACTTATGGAAAAAAATGATCTTACAGCTCTTACAAGGTACAAGAATGCAAATAATAAAACTATCTGAGTATTGATGAGAGAAGATACGTGGAATGACTACTGGAATGCAGCGAGAGAATACTACCTCCAAAAACCGCATCTCATCAAATCACTCGATCTCACAACTGCAGGAACAGAGCTTGCGAGTCATCTCGGTGAATATGTCATGAGTACTTCCCTTCCAAATACAGGTGATAGTAGCTGTGGTGAAGCTGTAGGGATACTCCTGAATAGATTCTGAATCAAAGATCTTCCTCAAGCAGAAAGAAATGGAAAGAATTGGACTCGATTCCTCACAGATCGATGAGATCAATTCAAAAAAGTAGCAATAAGGCATCCGGACGAAGCATCAGCATGAGCCATACTTGTCTATGATGGTTCATGAGAGCTTGGATCTGATATGAATAAAAAATTCTGACATGTTGAAATTAAATGATCTGACATGTGATACTATCATTATCTCAAAAGTAACGAATCAGCATGATCAGCACATAAGTGAGATAAGGAAAAAGATCCTATAAAATACAGAGATCTTACTGGATTCACTGGGTATGCATATTATCCTGTGACGAAAAAAGCCTAAAACAACTTCCCCTGCCCCTCCGATACCTTCTGGAGGGGTTTTTGTAGAGCAAGGAGTCGCTTGTAGTCAGCCTTCAGATCATATCCTCAGATGTCTATATCAGCGCCGAGAAGCCATGAGACGAACTCCACCATATCGATGCGCGTGGGGTCGATGACAGATGTCGTTCCAGCACACCCGATTGCTACTCTATCCATATCAGTCGCGAGGGTACACGATCATGCTGAGAGGATCTGATTCTGGAGCTCCTCGAGTCATTCGATAGTCATGATCGTTTCGGATTTTTGTTTTTCGAGACGCTTCGTGATCACGACTTCATCACGAGGGAGGAGGGAACGGAACTCATACGCCCTGAGAGTATCCTGATAGTCTTTTCTCGATATATGCGCCCTGAGTGTATCTGATTCTGTCAGGTGGAGCGTGACATCGAGGTCGGTGATGATGGTTGCGAGCTTCTGTGAGAGAAATGCACTTTCCTTCTGGTCGATGAGTGTTGACTGTACTTTTGGAGTGAGCTCAGAAATATGCTCATAGACTCACTCAAGGGTACCATACTTCGAGAGAAGTTCTTCTGCCTTCTTGGGACCGAATCCTGCAATTCCAGGGATATTATCAGAGCTATCTCCGACAATCGCGAGATAGTCTCGTACCTGAGTCACTGGTACGCCGAATTTTTCGAGGACATCCTTTTCTTTCATGAATTTCTGCTTCATCGCATCATAGATGTGAATATGTCCATCGTGAACGAACTGACAGAGGTCCTTATCTGATGATATGATCACGAACTGATAGTCCGTCCATCCGTTCGAACGCTCTGTGACGAGTGAGCCGATGATATCATCTGCCTCATATCCATCCTCCGAAAGGATTCGAATTCCTGCTGCCTCGAACAATGCAAAAACACCATCTATCTGAGATCTCAGGTTGTCTGGCATACGGTCACGTTGAGCCTTGTATTCACTATATTCTCGAGCACGGAAACTCTGCCCGACATCGTTCGCGATGATAATAGAGTCACTCGGATGCTCATCGGAAAGAGCCTTTAAGAATTTGGCAACTCAGAATATCGCATTCACCACGCGACCATCACGAGTATGCATCTCGGGAATCGCATAAAACATCCGATAAATCAGATTGTAGGCATCGATGATGAAGAGAGTTTTTTTCATAGTATAATGGTCATTCTGTAAGAATCTTCGACTTCTGCTCCAAGAATATACAGTGTCATGCTGTAAGCATCTACCATTTCTATTGCCGGAATCAGAGCAAGAATCGGTAGATGCTTACAGCATGACATTATCGGTACCAGTTATCAGAAAGATCTCTCCATCCAGGATTTATTTTCTGAATGAGATCAATTTTCTTTGCACGATTAAGAAGTTTGATCTCTTTTTCTCGGAGAATAGCTCACTCAGGAGATCCACCAGACTCAAGATATACAAGCTTATGACAATTATACCGAGAAGCAAATGAGTATGGATTTATCTTTTGTCTATGTTCTAGAATCCTTCTTTCGATATTATTCGTAACACCTGTATATAGTACTGTGTTATTCTTATTCGTAATAATATACACATACATATGAGAAAATAAGTTGAAGATGCTTACAGCATGACTTTTTTATTGATCCAACTATATCCAAACTTGTATAATCTCCAACTTTTATTCGATGTGAAGATCTTCTTCTACAGGGAAACCCTGGAGCTCGAGCATTTTTCGGATGAATCTTCCCTGGAGTTTCCCTGGGATGAAGTGGATATGGAGGTGTTCGATACTCCGATTTGCTAGAGTTTCTCGTGTGCAAGAGAAATAATCATGAGTACCATAGAACCCTTTCATGAAGAGGTGAATCGTTCTTATTTCTGCGATCTCTTCCTGATCAAGTTCATGGGAGAAGGTAATATGTTTGTATGGAACTGCCATCAGATGCTGATGCTCTCCAGAATAGGGGAAAATATTGCGTATGATATACCAGTACTTCCCTTTCCAGAGAATAGTATCCTTGGCTCAGGAAAGATCACAAAAGGGACACTCATCCTTTCAGAAAATTTTATTTCGTGTCTTTTCATCATAGTCTTTCCGGTCTTTAAATTCTGGCATAGGAAGCATTAATAAGAGATATTTTTGATTTTAGCAATACACTGTTTCATCAATCGTTCATCATTCACGAGAAGCGCTTCATCGAGAGAAAACCACCTGATATCATCCACCTCAGATTCCTGACGAGTGAAGGCAGTATCTTCAGGAATGGTCCCGAGATAGAGGAGATCATAGTGGTGGTGTGCAGGTCGCCCCTTGGCATCGAGTGGCACATCATGCACATCGACATGGAATATCGTATCCGATAACTCTGGTTCAGTCTGAATCCCTGATTCCTCATGAAACTCACGAATTGCGACATTTCTGACATCGATCTCTCCATCACAATGCCCGCCGAATTGTTGCCAACGCTGGAATTTCTTATGGAGCATGAGAAATACCTTTGTTCGATCTGGATTGGTGATGAGCATCGATGCTGTGATATGCCCTGCGAGATTGTCTTTCACGAAGGCAAACTCCTGGTATTTTTGTATCCATGAAATAATTTCTTCAGAGGATTCTTTCTCTAGGGGAAAATTCTCTGTATGCTCTTCTAATAAAGTAATGAGTCATCCGAGGGTCATATTAGAGTTTTACATGAAGAAATAATGCGAGTCGGAACCGGATTTTTTCCAGTATATGCATATGCCTGAAAGTGAGAAGGAAAATAATACTACATTCGATAAAATTCATAATGATAAAGAAAGTATTTGCGATATTCCACTCTGTGACAGCAAGGAGATCAATCCCATAGACGAGAGCCGATATAGCCCAAGCCAGTCGATCCTCAGTATCAGGAAATCGGAAGAGTTTATAGGAAATGGCGAGCATTCCACAGCTATCGATGAGAGTATTGATGATGAGTGTATAGAGTGGATTATCACTGAGATACCAGATGCCAAGACTCAGAAATGCAAGGATTATAAGTCACTTTTCGAATCGAGTTATCCGAAATGATCCATAGAAGAGTGAGAGAATCGCCTCGATCGTATGGAGTATCGTCAGGGTTCCGATGAGCCATATAGCAGATCCAGCTCAGGCAGAAAGTGAGGAAAAGAATACAAAGCTCATCGAAAGAGCAATGATAAACCACCCAGTGAAATTCGGGATGGTACGCCTCATAATGATTGTGTAGATATATCGTCACTCAACTGCAATGGCAATTAGTGAGGCGATAAGAGCAAAGAGTGGTGATCAAAACATGGTTATGATTGAATTAACGTATTCATACAAAGGAGAACTCTCTCAAATACTTCATCTTCATTTCCATTCGTATCGATACGGAAAAAACGATTTCTCATGATTTCCAACTTTTCACACTTTTCATATCATCGAATAATTGATTGATAGAATCACTTTCATTCTCTCTCAAACTTATCTCGTCAGTGATCGGAAGTCCGTGAGAGGGCGAGATCAATATCGATGTCAAGATACAGGACAATATCTGGAAGTATATCCTGTACGATCGGGAGATTCATCTCGAGGATTTTCTCGATACCGAGACCCTGCGCCTCTCCCTGTATGGCACACGATGAGAGAAATGATCGATCCGAAATCACGATATCCCCATTCTCAAGTGCTGGCTTCACGAGAGTCTCGAGTGTCTGAGCTCGAGCGGCAGCAAAAAGGTAAGCATTCGTGAGCGGATGCATCGTCTCATTTTTCCACTCTTTTCCTTGTGCGAGATGACGGATATCCTCGGCAATTGGGGTTGTACCTGGTTCACGGACATGGATAACTTTGGGAGGCTCATATTCCCGTCATTGCGAGGAGTTTTTCTGTTCCAGTGAAAAACGACGTGGCAATCCAAGTTCCTGGGAGCACTGGATTGCTTCGTTTCTCGCAATGACGGAGCGGAAATACTCCCCGAGTCGTTTCACTTGAGTCGTCTTCCCTGACCCGACAATGCCTTCGAGGACAATATACATGTATGACACTATAGTGAATTATCCAAAAAATGAAATCAAAACAATCCCAAAAAGGATGATACAAGCTCCGGTAAATCTCTGGAGAAGGTGTCGCTCCTGGAAAAACCATCCACCAAGGATCACAGCAAAGAGTGCAGATGCCGACTTAAATGCGCTCGTATAAGGAGCTATCACTTCCGAGACGATATACATCTGCGAGAGATAGATCCACACATGAAGCACGATAACAAGGATGAGAGCTCGATATTGAGTCTTTATATTTTGTTTCAGAGTTTTACGATGTTTATAGATGTCACGAGTACTCATAGTCAATACAGTGAGATTCATGAGAAATGCCCAGAGCCATATCGAGCTCGCATGGATCCCCATACGGTCGAATGTGACCGTAAATCCATAGAAACAGAGTGAAGCGAGAAACATCCTTGCCCCAGGATTTCTATAGAGAGCCATTATCGGTTCGGTAAATCATATATGTCACTTCTCGATCGCCAGATAATATGTCCCGAAAAATGTGAGGATGATCCCTATGAATCCATAGATATTCACCCATTCACCAAGAAGCAAAATACTCGAGAGGACCGTGGCGATAGTGATAAGTCCCTTCAGCGGTGATATCAGAGAAATATCCCCGAGTGACAATGACTGAAAGCTAAAATACTTCCCAAAATAATAAAAAAGTCCCCCTCCGAGCACGATCCAGATAAATGATGAATACTCGATATGAGCCGGTATCCCTTCTCGTATAAGTATTGGTCATGTGACGATGAGGAGAGCAAGTGAGCATATCCCCGTCATTACTCATGCATCGAGTGACTTGAGTGACTGTTTCGTCGAGATGTCCTTGAAGGCATTCAGGAATGTCAGTACGAAGAAGGCGTAGAGGTAGATCAAGAGGAAGTGAAGAATGAAGAATTATGTACGTTAATCATATTGCCTACCTTTTGTCATTCCGACGAAGGAGGAATCCCTTTTACTCTCACTTATGAGAATCTATAACCATAATATCTTAAGTGTACATAAGTACCAGGTTGTGTAGGAGATTACGTCGTCAAATTCAAAAGCTTAGGAGGGATTATATACAGACTTTTTGTTCTTCCAACAGTTTCTCCA
>JAYVLL010000001.1:0-8184 GCA_043759495.1 Candidatus Altimarinota bacterium | reverse complement strand
ACTCTCTTGCATTCAAGAAACAACCAGTTCGTTACGAAACCGACAGATCGTGGTTTCATCAGGGATATCTCAAGCCTCTGAAACAGAGAGGAACTTCTGAAAGCTTTTTCTGTCTTTTATCTGATCCTCGACCTCTGGATCAGAGAGTCCATAGAGTCATTGGAGAAAGAGAATCTTGATGAGACGAATCACTTCCGTACGAGGACGACCGACTCATCCCTCTATAGAGTAACGAGATGACTTGATGCGAGTCACAAGGGCATGCCATGGTACTACTTGTTCTATCTTCTCTAGGAATTTCTCTGTTCGAGTCATCCCAAATTGATCTTGGAAATAATTGAGAAGTGAGAGTTCGTTGATTTGAGACATACAGAAATACGAAAAGAAATTAGATACAATGTTGACACATTATATCTATCTATCCGCATCAGTAAAGGGAAAAACAAGGATTTTATGAGTGTTTTAGAGGATGGAATATTGCAGAGGGCTCTATGGGGTGATGAGATGATATGTATGATAAATTCTATAAGTCACTCGAGATCAGATCGTGCGAATTTTCCGATAAGACTTGCAGGAATAAGACTTTCCTGATCCTTCACAATATTGTTAAGTACTCGTTCTACTCGGATATGCGGACAGACACAGCCAGAGAGACACTGATGAATCATCTGACATGCGATTCGCGCTGTATGCACAGATCGTGGTAGTGGGCTCGTACAGATCTGAAAAGCGAGACGGTACAGTTGTCTTGCATACTTCTTTGCATCTTCGATCCCCTTGGACGAGAGGGTATCTCCATCATTTCCAGAAGGTCATCCAGGTATATCTGAGGGAGTGAGTTCATGACGTTTGACTATTATATGTACCATGTGGGCTACAACTTTTCTGATATCTTGTGTCGTAGCGGCAATAGTGGTGAGAATTTCCTTTCTTTCTGCTTGATGAGCTTGACCTAATCGCAATGTATCATATCTTCATCGGAGGTCATCCATGAGCCCGACAAGCCCTCTCCATCGTTCCTGATATGGCGTGAGACGTTCTGCCCGATAGGGGGTGATAGGAGTAGTTTCTCATAGCGGTTCCAGAACCGCTATAGAGGCAATATTATCGATAAAAATATCGACGATGTGAGGGTCGAGATTCCCTCACTGACTCAACTTTCTGAGTCCTAGTATTACTTGTTCCTGATTTCCATTATTTTGCCAATAAAGAGTCTTATACGCACAGATTACACGATATAACTTCCCTTCAAGAGGAATTTCTCATCGCATGAGACCATAGGGATACCCTGTACCATGCATCGTCTCATGCTGAGCCACTAACATCGAAGTGACCAAATCACAGACGACTCTGGATATACGTCCTCAGAGAATAGTATCGATCTTTTGCGAGAGATCCTCCGCTGTAGACGTGCTCTTCTCTGTATGATGTGCGGTAATCGCTCAACAGATCGCAATCGCCTGGAGGTATTCCTCTGAGGTGCTATGTATGTGTAGTTTTCTATTGATCCTCTGGAGACGGAGTACCTCATCTATGAAGTGACGATAATCATGGTTGGGAGGTGAGGGTGTACGAGTACACTCACGAAACTGGCGATCATGTTCTGTCGCCTCTATTCCTGAGAGTTCTTCCCGTGCAGAGATATGTGCTCCTATGAGTGAGTGTACTATCCGCATCGATTCATCACTTTCGAATGCATGTCTCCCAGTTTTACTCCCATGATCGATAAAGAATCGATAGGTACGAACACGACCAAAGAGGTATATCTGAATCGTGTGGCTCGCTAAGAAAGAGGAGAGTGTCAGTGCTTCTCATTCTGCTATCCGATGACTCGTTATGATCGTATCTCCTTCGGCGATGATGGCAAGACGTACAGGACCAAAAAGCAATTCAAGTCTTTCTATACTTTCCTCTGCAGTGAGTGGCGTATTATTATCCTGTATCCGAGCCGTTCAGATCTCCATCCGTTTTTGCTTCCTCCGATTCGTTTCTTCATCGATCCTCGTAAGCAGTACCACATTGCGAATCTTTGGGGGAGTACTCCCAAATTCAACAATGCTTGCTTTTGAGGCGATATGCGTTTCATATATTTCAAATAATACCTTTCCCACATCATGAGTATACCATTGAGATCATATATGCAGTTCCGCGAGTTCGACTGCAGTATAGAAATAATCTGCAGCTGCCTCACTGCGCTTTAGGGAAAGATTGATCAATCCGAGAGAGGCCTCTATCTTCATAATCTGATCCTGTTTAGGTCCGACCTCCCTAAGGATGACTTCGAATAATGTGACGGCATTCTCTCGAGCTTCTGTACGTCTTGCTGTCTGATCTTTTCATCGATGCAGCTTTACCGGGAGAAGATCACAGTAGCTCTTATACAACGAGAGTCATTCATAATACCCCACTTCAATAGGAGATTTTTTTACAGTGGATGCTCAGTTGTCTGAATGGGTGGGCAGATTCATGTATGGGTATACGTCTGGTAATAGGATACTCTGGAGGAAAAATATTTTTGATTGTTTTGTCTTGATTTTGTCCATTTTCTGATTGCATTTTTTGTATAAGCTCTATTTCTCTTTACACCATTTATCCTGAATTTATGCAAAATAGATCAATCATGACACCCTTCCGGATCCCAGGAATTCACATGATACAGAAACGATGGGCAGTACTGAAAACTGATGAAGCTACTGAAAACTATGAGGCTATCGAGGATCTTGCATATATGATACATGTGACTCGAAAATCAGATACATACTCTTCACGAACCCATGATATTTGCCATCATATGATGCGTATTGTTTCGAAACTTCGGTCTAGAAGTAGTCCTTATTTACCCGAAAAAGTTATGGTCATCATTCATAAGTATCTTTGAGCTCTTCGGGTATTTCTGAAGACTACGAAGGATAATAGTGTTATCGTATACCACCAACTTTTCGAATCGACGATGATCGCGATACTACGGGAAGTCGAAAATATCAAATGAATTGCTTAATTCTCATGCAATATTCGGATAATTCCGATACGGATATCACTATCCTTTTCGAGGGTGAGAAAGTATTCCGTGACTCATCCAGTACAGCTGAGTGAGAGCTCTGTTCAGAAGTATTTTTTCGAGAGCTTTTTGATCGGAAGAACCACCTTCGAGAGGAGTTCGTTCTTATTCTGAGAATAGGTAGAGAGCGGGAGTCTCGAGTTCGAAACAGTCTCGCCCATATGCTCGAGGAGGATCGAGAGCATATCGATCGTCGAATTCTGTGAATGGATATCCTTCGATGTGAGCCGCTCTCCTCGTATCCGGATCGTTCCTTCGATGGTATCAAGGAGGATGATATCAGATTCTTTCTCCAGAATCGCCCGGTAATCCCCACAATAGGAATTCCCATGTGAGTCTGAGAATCGGATATCTCCAGCTTTGCTATATTCCGAATAGATTTTCTCATGAAGGAACTGCTCTATCTGCACGCCATCCGAGAGTGTACCATCTCTCCAGGAGGCATAATCGAGGGCGGCGATGTGTCCCTTCTCCCGCATATGCTCTAGGACTTTTTGTAAGGTTATCTGACTTTTCCCTTTTTTCATCACGAAGAGGAGGCTCCCTCCGATTTTCCCAGTATTAAATGGGAGAAATGCAATCATCTCATCATCGAATTGTTGGAGCTGATGGAATGTATGTTTCAGAGCAAAAAATAGCTTATTCTCTTTTTGATATGAAAAACTCGAAAGGCCTATCTGTTGCATTGACTCGATAAAGATCTCTGCTGAACGATCTTTGTATCGATTATGGATAAGAGTATCGAATCCTTCGAGGATTGTCAGATTCATCATTTCGATGGTATTCGGGAGTACTCTGTCTGGATAGAAGTCGAGAATATTCGATCGGAGCTCAGGTACAGATAGGGTTTGTGAGATATTTTCCATACGTTCTCGGATAAATTTTCCTAGATGTTCTTCATCTTCCCGAATCTCTTTTCGCTTCGAATCGATCTCATCGAATCGATATTCGAGACCCGTAAAGATAATTCCAAAATCGAGTGGAACTTCCCAGTGTGGTATTGAGGTTATACCGAGAAAATTCAGGAGGGTATTTTTATAGATCGGTGTAGTCAATGCATCCGATATTCCTTGTTCAGTTATTGGGACATTCCCTTCCCCATGACTCGAGTATTTTTCTCAGAGAATGATGGTAGGTGATGATACCGCGGAGAGGAGTATCGTATAGTTACTCCCACTCCCGATACTATTATTTCCAGCAATGCATCGTGAGAGTTCGAGACTCATCTGAAAAAGTGATTCGAGCAATGGAGACTCTGTAGATAATCCTTGTGCCTTGAATGATTTTGCATCAACTTCTCCAGCAATACATGAAGCCATAACAGTGAGGAGAACTGCGACCACAGAAGAAAATGCAAATCCATGACCGGGCGGTGCCTCACTCAAAAAATCGATCGATATACCTGATGTGAACCCCTTTCATAGAAAATATGCCTCCAAACAAGCGATCACACTGCTTATATCATGTTGAAAGACTGTCTTGAATGGATTTTTCCGGAATGTACCCGAAAGAATATCATAGGTGAATATTGTTCCAAAAGTAACGGCTCAAGATGTGTTGAAATTCACACCAATATAGGATTTGAGTGGGATTTTCTGCTTGATTCGTAGAACACTTGCTCCATGCGAAATATCAGCTCACCAAGTCAATATTCCAGGTGCGCTCAATACCATATTATGTGTATTAAAAAAGTCCTTGTAATCACGAGAGAATCTCCTCTGGAGATCCTCAGTGTGCATCCGTCATGCATTATTCATATCCTCTAGGCCTTTAATGGGAGCGTCATTGTCCATTTAGGTAGATTTAAGAAATGAGATTTTTTTATTGTATCAATTTTTTTCCATATAGCAAGGGATTTGCCCGTTGGATTTTCCTCACTATTTTGTCTTGGTTTTTTCTTATCTTTGATACAGAAATGGGGTATACTCCTCATGTCTCAAAAACACGTTTATCTTTTCTCAAAAACGACTTTTATACATAGGAAGGCTCTATTTCGGTCTTAATGAAGCCGATGCTAAAGATCATTCCCTCTTCGGGATGCATATCGAACACTGAGAAAACAACGGTTATGAGAGACAGTGAGTTTTTCCTAATTCATCCAATACAAAAATGAAATCAATATTTCCGAAAAATCAGGTGAAACTTTTTTCCCAGGATCATAGAGATGAAGATGCCTTTATGCTTATCGATGATGATTTTTCTCGAAATGCCTATAGTTATCCCCTTCCTTTCTATGACACATCTTTCGAAAATACTCCTCTAGAGTAGGCATTTGAGCGCCATTTTATACTTTCTTACTATAATTATTATGAGCACGCACAATACGACAGTACCTCCTAATTGAAAGAATGGAACCTCTCCTCAACAAGGTTGACGGAATAGCGGTACTGATCCAAAGATGAATGGTACTGATCCAGATCAGAAAAATGATGGAAACTTCGGTACTGATCCAGATCCAAAAAATGGAAAAGGCGATGCAAAATGGTAGTACTACATGGTAATATATAAAAAATCACAAGGTAATATTTGTGATTTTTTATATTACACTCTATATATACCCCGAAATCCCCGAACGGCATAGTAGGAATCTGCGCCATTGTGATATGTGAATACATGATCATAGCGACGATCACAAAATATGGCTCCACCGAGCTTCCTGATCGTATCAGGGGTTTTTATCCAACTTGAAGTTTTAGTATCAAAGGTACCGATTTTCTGAAGTTCTCGATATTGTTCCTCCGTCAATAGTTCGATACCCATATCATGAGCCATATCGATAACAGTATTTCTTGGCTTATTTTCTTTTCTTGAATCGAGAGCCGCTCGATCATAGCACAAACTTCTCCTTCATATTGGACTCTCTGCCGAGCAGTCGACAAAGATGATTTCATCTGATTTTTCATTGAGATATACGACATCAGGCTCACCCCCCGTTCGCTCCATTTCCGAGAGGGACCAGACTTTTTCTGGATGTGCCTCGAGCTTTGCTTGTATTTTCGCCCATTCTTGACCTTTGTGGCGATTCATATTCTTCTCAAAACGGGTCTTCAATACATTGAGAAGTTCTTTGCGTTGTTCTCCTGATAACTCTTTTTCGGTCATATTTGAGAAGGTAAGAAATACAGAGTAACTTGAAGATATATTGTATCGAAATTCGGATATTTTCAAAAGATCCTATAGAAAATCTCCCACAAGTGTGAGAGGTTTCTGAGAATCATGATGGTCGAACAATATCTATTCGGTGAGTTATATCTATGCATACCAAGAAGGCATAGATAGATTTTTTAGAGGATAATTCCTTACGAAGGTATTTTACCAGAAAATGTAAATATAATTACTGCAACTATAACATGTATTGGTATTATGGTGTAGTAACTGGAGTAGGATTTTTTGCTGGGCCTGGATTCAGAATTGGAATTGGGTTTTTGATTGGTCATTCCGAAGGTATCTTGACATTTATATTTACATCCTTCTGAGGATTCGTATTGATCACTGCTGGTAAAAAATAGAGATACGCCCATATGATCACCACGAGAGACACTATGACCCCAATCACTATGCCCAATCATGAATCTCCGCCATCCCCATTTCCAGGAGTATTAACGATAGTTGTCATAAATGTAGAAGTAATTAAATAATCAGCTCAGTCATTATATATGATGGAAAAATATTATAAAAGACAAATGTACGACAAATATCTGAATCAGAACTATATGGAACGAATACCTAGCTGGAATCGTACTCGTGTACAGAAATATCCATAACAAAAAAGTAACCCCCGAACTTTTGAACTTCCATTCACCTGAGCTTAATAGACATGAATAAGCATAACTATCCTAGATTTTCACTCGTAAATCTCAATAAAAAATAATATAGTATATAAGATAAGATTAAGGGTAAATGAAGCTCATAGTATGCTAGATTTCTTTATGGTAGGATAAATGAGTGTCATACTTAATCTTGTTTTTTGTCTTATTTTTGTCTTACCATTTCAAATATTTTGTTCTATAATTTCTGTAATTCCTCGTAGATTTACTCTTTGCGTGGGAATATGAGAAGCTTGCAATCATTGATATTGGTGCTTATGCTGTTGCCTTGATTCTATCAAACCAGTACCACCAGGTCATTTTGACTCATTCATATGTTGCAAGAATCTTTGTATATCTCCAGTGTTGAGAGTAATCTTCAGGTGCAATCCTTGAAAGGGTTGAATTTTATTTTCCATAAACTATTTCTATAATGAAACCATTGTATAAAAAAGTGACCAGCCTCATAATAGTACTGGGGCTCTTATTGTCCACTTCAGCGAATACATTCGCTTCAAGCCACCGTGAAGCCCCTATGATAAGTGGTGATCCAAAAGTCGATGCGACAGATCTCTATGCATTTGTCAGTCCAGATAAGAAAAATACCGTTACCATTATCGCCAACTATAGTCCGTTCGAGGAACCAGCCGGTGGACCGAACTTTGATTCCTTCGATGATAAGGCACTGTATGAGATACACATAGATAATAATGGCGATGCAAAACCAGATATAACATACCAATTCCAATTTAAGACGAGAGTTACTAATCCAAATACATTTCTCTACAATGTCTGACCGATCACATCACTCACTGATGCTGACTGGAATGTCCGCCAAACCTATACTCTTACCAAAGTAGTAAATGGTCAGTCAACTGTTCTCGGAACTGATCTCAAATCTCCTCCAGTAAATATCGGACCAAAATCTACTCCAAACTATGCATCGCTACAAGCAGAGGCGATCTATGATATAGGAAATGGTGCAGAGGTTTTTGCAGGTCAGAGTGATGATCCATTCTTCGTAGATCTAGGTGCAACTTTCGATCTTCTTACGATCAGAAAGCTTCCAGGAAATGCGGGGAGAGGGCTCAATACTACAAAGGGATTCAATGTCCATAGTCTCGCCCTGCAGATTCCTATATCTCAGCTTACAAAAAACTCTAATACGCCAACAGAAGTTGCAAACGGAGATTCCGTAATCGGAGTCTGGACAACTGCTTCTCGTATGAGTACTCGTGTACTCAGTACTGCAGGAACTAGTGATAGCTCAGGTGGATGGGTACAAGTCTCTCGACTTGGTTCACCACTCGTGAATGAAGT